>NZ_CAURKP010000201.1:0-8651 GCF_963525155.1 uncultured Rhodococcus sp. | reverse complement strand
GTGATGGATCAGAGATTGTTGGACTACTACGACGGCGACACAGAACGAATCAACGTCGGCTGATCACGCAGCCCTCTCTGAACTGTTCGGAGTTGTCGTCTCAGCGACCGTCGTCCCACACGGTGTTGCCGCTTGCTGTCGTCGACGGGTAGTCCTGGACGGCGTCCCAATGCTCGACGATTTTGCCGTTCTCGTCGAATCGGAAGATGTCCATCGAGCCGCTGCCGGCCGTTCCCTCACCGGACGAAGCGAAGGTCTGAACGAAGACGAAGTCGCCCTCGGCTACCGTCCGTGGAAACTTGGTGGCCTTGTCTCCGGTAACGGGTTCGATCCCGGCCAGTGCGGTGACAAATGCGTCCTTGCCGTCAGCGAACGAGGGGTTGTGCTGGGTGTAGGTCGGACCGACCAGCTGGTCGGCAGCCTCGGCGGCTTTGCCCTCGTTGAAGGCGAGCTGCAGGAACGTCAACGCGTTGGCCGTGTTGCGCTCCAAGACTTCTGACGACTTGGACGGCGACGAGGTGGGTCCGTCGAACATCGTGTTCGGATTCGCGGACGTTTCCGGCACGTCTTGAATGGCATCCCAGTGTTCGACGATCTTGCCGTTGTCGACGCGGAAGATGTCGAACACGGCCTGGCCGCGGTCGCCGGGTGCAGACGTGGTGTGAGACTGGAGGGCAACCAGATCGCCCTCGGCGAAAACGCGAGTGATCTCGGCGTGCAATCCGGGTGTGGCCTCGACGTAACCGCCTATGCCGCTGACAAATCCGGCTGCCCCGTCGGCGGCAGTGGGGTTGTGTTGGATGTAGACGTCGCCAAGGTACCGGTCGGCGGCTTGCTGTACCTGACGGCCGTTGAACGCCAGTTCGTAGAAATCCGTGACGACGGTCTTGTTGGATTCGAGTTGATCGCCCTGTTCGGCAACAACGCTCGTGGACGTCGTAGAACTGCTGGGCGTTGCGGATTCCGCGTCGTTGGAGCACGCGGTGAGCAGGAGAGCGGCGGCAGCGGGAACAGTGATCCAGGCTGCGCGCCTACGGAGGTTGCTCATATTCAGTGTGCGACGGTGAAACGCTGGCGACGGTGTGCCGGAGTCTCGATCTCGTCGACAAAAGCGTGTGCGTAGTCTTCGCCCGCGATGGCGGAGTTGCCCTCGGCGTCCGTCAGGAGGATGTCGCCACCCACCTGGAAGGATCCCTTCGGAGCGATGCCGGCATGGGCGCCGAATGCTGCGGCCGGGCTCACGTAGAACCAGTCGACATTGCTGTCGGTCGCGCGGAGCGCATCGAGGACGTCGGCGTGAGCGAGTGCCTCACCCTTGTATGCGTCCGGGAAGTCGGGGGTGTCGACGACGCGTGGCCCGCCCTCGGAGACCAACAGGCTGCCGGCGCCACCGACTACGGCAATGCGAGCACCGTTGCGTGCGGCGGCATCTGCGAGGGGAGTGACGGCGTCGAGCAGGCGCTTGCCGTCGATCTCGCGAGCGGGGATGGCAACGACAACGACGTCGTTGTCTGCCGTGATCTGCTCCACGATCGTGTTGTCGTGAACCGAACCCTGCACGACATTCGTGTCGGTTCCGGACTGCGCGCTGCGAGCGACGACGGTTACCTCGTGGCCGCGTGAAGCGGCTTCTTTTGCGATTGCGCTTCCTGCAAAACCGTTTCCACCGAATACTGCGATCTTCGACATGGGGTGTGCCTTTCCTTGATGTCGTCGTTGTTCTTGTAGTAGTAAATTTATTCACCCCGAGGTGCATTGTCTCGGTCAGATGCGGGCATTCCTTGGTGAAAAACAGACATCATGATTACGATGGGCCGACTGCTTCGGGTCGACGTTGCGAACCGTAGGGTTGGTACATGACTCTCACCGCCGACAACAATGCAGGCCCAGTGGCAATCGAGCGCTCGGACGTCGAAGCTGCGCGGACTCGTATCGCAGGTTTGGCGCGGCGTACTCCGATCTTTCGCAGTGCGCTACCGACGCCACAGGGTGAGGTACCGGTTCTGTTCAAGCTCGAGTACCTCCAGCACGGCGGTTCCTTCAAAGTGCGCGGCAGTCTCAATGCAGTGGAACGAGCGGTCGCCGACGGCGCCATGCCCGATGCCGGCGTGGTGATCGCGTCTGGCGGCAACGCTGCAATCGGGGCCGCGTGGGCAGCGCGGCGACGAGGACTCACCTGCACAGTGGTGGTGCCGGAGACAGCGCCTGATGCCAAGGTGAAGGCTCTTGGAGAGTTGGGTGCAACCGTTCACAAGGTAGGCGACCGGTATGCACTCGCTGCTGCCGCTGCGGCGGACATCGCACGCACCAGCGGTGCGCTCGAACTGCATGCCTACGACCTGCCCGACATCGTCAGTGGGGCCGGCACCATCGCTCTCGAGATCGAAGACGACGCATCCGGACCGATCACGTATTGCGTTGCAGTCGGCGGCGGCGGGTTGGTCTCTGGAATCGTCGCGGCGGCTCGTCCCGAAGATCACGTGGTAGCCGTCGAGCCGACCGGGGCTGCCACCTTGCGCACCTCGCTCGATGCGGGGCGTCCGGTGGATATCGAAGTGAACAGTATCGCCGGAGACTCGTTGGGGGCTACACGAATTGGTGCCATCGCCTGGGAGACACTGCATGAGAGTTCGGTAGACAGTGTTGTGGTCGAAGATGATTCGATCCGACAGGCGCGGGCATTCCTGTGGCGGGAGTTCCGGATTCTGGTGGAGTTGGGAACCGCAGCAGCATTGGCTCCGGTTCTGAACGGAACGGTGTCGCCGCCGTCCGACGGTGAACTGTGCGTGGTTCTATGCGGAGCCAACACACATCCGACCGACCTGTAATTTCAGCGTATTTGTTTGCCTGCGTGTGAGAAAGTCGCAGGTGGGTACCTCTCGCAGTATGAGTACCAGCAGCATTATCTGGATAATTGTTGCCGTGGTCGTGGTGATAGCGATCGTGGCCGCACTCTTGTGGGTGGCGCGAAACAGGCGTGACGAGCGTCGTCACATCGAGGCAGAACAGATCCGCGAAGACGTCGCAGACAAGTCACTGCAAGTAGGCGAGCGCGAGGCGCGGGCAGAAGAGACAGCAGCCAAAGCGCGCATGGTGCAGGCAGAGGCCGACGCCAAAGCGGCGGAAGCGTCTGCGCTGCAACATCATGCAGCGCAGCATCGGAAAGAGGCGACGAGTTCTCGCGACGAACTGAACCAGCAACGAGATCATGCAGACACGATCGACCCCAAGGTTCCCAACCCCGAAGAACCGCGGTCGACGCCGGATCAGAACCCTCGAAACCCTTGATCTCGAAACACTTGATGCAGGCGTTCGAGGGAACTGTCTGCCCGTATATGGTTCGACGATCATGATGAATAAAGAATCGTCACCGCACGACCAGAAGAGCGTTGCGTCCACGGCGGCTGACGTCGCACAGAACAATGTCTTCGAGCGCTTTGCCCGTGCCGGATTCGTCGTCAGCGGTGTGGTTCATCTGCTGATCGGATATATCGCGATCCGCCTTGCTCTCGGTGGATCCGGGTCTGCGGACCAATCGGGTGCGATGGCCGAGTTGGCAGGAAAGCCAGGGGGTGTCTTCGCTCTGTGGGTCGGCGTCGTGGCCTTCCTTGCCATGGCGTTGTGGAGATTGGCCGAAGCTGCGTTGGGAAGCTCGTCGTCGCCGTCCTCTGACGACAAGAAGAAAGAGTTCTTCAACCGCGCAAAGGCTCTGGGCATTTCGCTCGTCTATTTCGGTTTTGCGTTCACTGCATTCGGATTCGCCCGCGGTAGCGGGAAGTCCAGCAGCGGTCAGAGTGCGGGGATCACGGCGCGTTTGATGGAGAACACGCTTGGAACTATCGCATTGGTGATCGGCGGGATCGCGATCATCGCTGTTGGTGTGTACCACGTGTACAAGGGCGCGAGCCAGAACTTCCTCGATGATCTGAAAGGCACACCCAGCAACTTCGTGCGCCGACTCGGAACCGTCGGGTACGTCGCCAAGGGCTTGGCCATCGCTGCAGTCGGCATTCTGGTTCTTCTTGCGGTCAACAGTTCCGAACCCGGCAAGTCCTCCGGACTCGACGGAGCGTTCAAGACGCTGGGCGCGCAGCCGTACGGAGTGGCGCTGCTGATCCTTGCCGGATTGGGCATCATCACCTACGGGCTCTACTGCTTCGTGATGGCACGCTCGACGAAGATGTAGCGCCCGTAGGTAAGTGGGTCTATCCGAATGACCCGGTCTGGAAGCCGACGTCGCTGCCCGACGAACTTCCCGTCGAGCTACCGAATATCGGTCGTCTCGGAACCAGATCATGCATCAGGTTCACGGCTGCAGGGTCGATCATCGCCGCATTTCCACCGTTCGCCAGAATCGTGATCGACCAGCCGCTGTCGGGAACCAGCAGGGTGATGCAGTTGGATCCCGAGCTGTCTCCGTTTTTCTTGGCGAACCGTTGTGGGAAGTTCGGCGTCGGGGGTTGGAGCTGCCACGCCATTCCCATTCCGAATGCAGGATTCTCCGGAGCTTGCGTGTCGATCTGCTCGAGCATCGAGGTCAGGACTGGTTTGAGCGGGTTGTTTCCGTAGCCGAGAGTTGTTGCAGCCCAGATCGACATGTCCTCGGCGGTGCTGACCAGCCCACCCCCGCCTGCGATCGCACCCGTGTTGTTCCACAGAGGCGCTCGTGTGCCGTCGAGGTAGTACGGAACGGCAAGGTCGGTTGCTTTGGTCTCGATCACGGTACCCATCATCCCGAGCGGGTCGGTGATTTCGCGGGCGACTGCCGCCGCGAATGGTGGCTTCTCTTGTCCCGGAATGATTTTGTCGGCCATGAGTGTGCCGAGCAGTCCGAACCCGAAGTCCGAGTACAGCCAGTGGCTACCGGGGGCGAACTCCAAGGCGCCGGCGTCTTGGAGTCCTTTCCAGAGCATATTTCTGGTGTACTTCGCCTTCTCGTCCGTGCACGATCGTGTGGGATCGGCACACCCCGCCGAAAGATTGGGCGGGTCGTCGCTCAGACCGGAACGGTGGGTGACCAGTTGGCGAAGCGTGATCTCCTCGCCGCCGATGCCTTTCGGCAGCGGGTTGCCATCCGAATACTTGCTCGCCAGGTCGTCCAATCCGACTTCTCCCCGAGCGATCAGTTTCGCCAGTAGTGCAGCGGTGAAGGTCTTGGTCTCCGAGGCGATCTCGAATTGCGTTCGTGGAGTGACTCTCACGCCGTTTTCGACGTCGGCATATCCGTAGTGGTACGTAGTGGTGACACTCGCCTTGCGGTTCTTCTCATCCGGTTTGACGATGGCGAAGGCAAGACCGGGGACTCCGCTGTTCAGCAGTGTCTCTGCGACGCGCTGTATCGCTTGGGCTTCCGCAGGATCGCCGACCCGCGAACCTGGATTGGGTGCAGTGGGGCCGGCGGCGCCGGCGGTCGAGGAGGTCGCGAGGGTTATGACCGCGGTTGCCGCCAGCCCTGCAACGCTGATGAACTGCCGTCGTGACGTCCGGGCGGACCCTCGATCCTGGTTATCCATTGTTTGCACATTACAACCAAAGTCGACTGGTTTGACTGTTTTGTCGGAATTGCCAAGGTGTGCTCCTTAGACGATGGTTTTGCTAAATCACGCCGCCGTTGACGTAGATGACCTGGCCATTGACCCAACGAGCTGGGCCGGCGAGAAACGCGACAGCCTCCGCGATGTCCGCCGGTGTGCCGAGGCGTTCCAGGGGAGCCAGCTTGGACAGGTTCTCCACTGTAGCTTCGTCTTTCCCGTCAAGGAATAGATCGGTGGCCGTGGGGCCTGGGGCTACGGCGTTGACCGTGATATCGCGTCCCCGTAGCTCTTTCGCGAGAACCAGAGTGATCGCGTCGACAGCACCTTTGGTGGCGGCGTACGCCGCATAAGTCGGAAACGCCAGCTTCTTCACGGAGGTGGAGAAATTGATGATCGCACCACCGCGCCGGACACGTCTGGCTGCCTGCTGGTCGACCACGAAGGTCCCTCGGACGTTGGTCCGATGCATCCGATCGAAATCGTCGAAGTTCAGTTCTGCGACGGTGGAGAGAATCATGATTCCGGCTGCATGGGCGACGACGTCGATGCCCCCGAACTCCTCCTCGACCGTATCGAACAGTGCGGCGACTTCACCTTCGTCGGCGACGTCCGCATGCACCGCTATGGCGCGACCGCCCGCAGCGTCGATGGCGTCAGCTGTTTCCTGGGCGCGTTGAATGTTTCCTGAATAGTGCACGGCGACAGCCATTCCGTCGGCGGCGAGCTTCTCGGCAGTCGCTCGCCCGATGCCGCCGGAAGCTCCGGTGACGATGGCGACGCGGGTGGTGGTGTCAGTCATGATGTAACTCCTGAACTGGTTTCGGTTGCATCGGACAGCTTGCGGAGCCACTCGCGTAGAAGGCCAACTTCGTTGGTGGAGAGGGAAGTCGAATCTGCGGCGGCGATTTGGGCGTCGAGAGTAGATGCAACTCTGTTGAGTGAGGTTTCCGGGTGGGCGCCGGATTCGTCGATGATGGACGCGAAGATTCCGTCGCGAACTCGCTGTGACAGCGTCGGATCGGGGTACTGTTCCGGCCTGACGACGAGCATCAGAGCGACGCCCGCATTGGCGGACATCACCATCTGCGTAGCCACGTCGACCGATACGGTCAGAACACCTGCCGCAGCGCATCGTTCGAGAACGGATCGAAGTAGCGCCTGGGCCTGCAGGGCGGTGTCGGCGCTCTGGGCGGAAGGTGAGTGCATCAAGCGGTAGTGAGCGGGATGCGCGAGCGCGAAGGCGGTGTGCGCATCCCAGCCGGCCCGTAGATCGGCAACGGGGTCATCGGAAGGTGTCGCAGCCCGTTTGCCTTCGAGGTATTCGAAGAAGCCCGCCTCGACGACGGCTGCGAGCAGTCCGTCCTTGTCGCCGAACTGACGGTAGAGCGCGGGGGCGCCGACGCCGGCCATCTCGCACACGGCGCGGGTGGATATGTCGCCGTGGGGGGAGGTGTTGAGCAGCTCGGTCGCTGCGGCCAGAATCTTTGCTCTCGAGCTCATAAAAACAACGCTAACACAAATATGTAATCGTTGCTATCGCCGGTTTGGTCGTGCGAACGAACTACAGACACAGGCACCAGAACTTGATCAGATGAGTGAGCCGGTCCGGCCACGGTTCTGTGTGGAGTGACGGCTAGAGCCGTTCTGTTCTCACACTCTGAACGAAGGAATCCTGGTGATTGGCTCGGAAACTACTGTTGCGCAGAATAATTCGCATTCCGGTTATCTGGGGTGGATTCTGCGGGTCATCAGTGTCGTGGCGTGCGCTGCGGTTGCAACGGTCGTTGTCTCGCTGACGCTCGGGCCGCCATTCGCGCGGGCCTGGGCACAGTGGGTTGCTCGTCATCTAGGTGGGGACTTCGAGACGGGAGTCGTTGTCGGATTTGTGACTGGGCTTCTGGGCACCGCTGTGACTTTGTTTGCAGCGCTGATGAGTTCGTTGGCGTGGCGGCGTCGCGGTGGCCCGGCATTGTCGCTTGGTGTCGGTGCCATTGCCATGCTTGCCGTTATTCCTGGCGCAGTGAATTTGAGTATCGCGGTCGGTGCAGCAGGATCCGGTGTGAGGGCGGCGGGGAGGATCCTCGACGTCGACGGGCCGGCGTTTCGTGGAGCCTGGATAGCCGGATCTGTGGCGGGGCTGTTGCTGTATATGGCCGCGGCGCTGCTGTTAGGGAGGAGCCTTCGTTCGACGTTCGGGCCTGTCAGGCATGTGGCGGCGCCGCTCCCCGGGGTGGTCGGCGGCACGAATGCCTTGGCCATCGTCGCACTTGTACTTGGAATCTTCGGTGGAGTTCTTGCTATTCCAGTGGGCCATGTGTCGTTGAACCAGATTCGCCGTTCCGGCGAAAGTGGGCGCGGATTGGCAGTGGCCGGCCTCGTTCTCGGTTATCTGTCCCTGGTCGTCGTCGTAGGTGTCGTATTCGTGACTGTGTCCGCGGCCTATCGATAATTTGGGTCGCGCGTCAGAGTTGGGTGGGCTGGAGTGGCTCGATGTCGGAGGTGCGAGGTCCGAACAGGCCCATAGCCCGGGTGCGAATGGACGGTAGTGCTTCGTGGATGCTCCCGCCGAGACGGTGGAGAGAGTTGAACGAGCGTGATTCCCAAACCGGAAACTCTCCGTCGGTGTCGCGTGATGCTGTGTCCCACAGGAGGGCGTCACCGTTTTCGCTCCATCCGAAAACCTGCAGCGAGTCGGGGAGTGACCAATCGCCGTCGGGTTCGATCATCCAATCGAACTCGTCATCCTGTCCTTCTCTGTCGACCGAATGAAGATGGGCGGTGAGGTTGCGGGCGCGCCCTTGCCAGCCGTCCGCAAATCCGGGAAGGACGGGCGGATAGATGAGCCAGAGTCCGAAGGTCCGCGCCCAACCTGCGTGCCTGATGAATGCGCGATATGAATCGGGGAAGCCCTGCCGGTCGGGAAATCGATAGGAATCCATAAGGGCAAAATCGATATGCGCGAGCGTCGGTCGGCCGTCTACCGTCAGCGCGTTGGTTCCCTGTGCAAACACACCCTCAACGCTAGCAATAGGGGATACCGTGCCGCCCTTTCCGGCTATCGAAGCACGCCGGAATGGGTCACCGAGGCGTGTGCTCGGTGACCTCCGGGTTCAGAGT
>NZ_CAURKP010000200.1:0-8716 GCF_963525155.1 uncultured Rhodococcus sp. | reverse complement strand
GCCATGCGCAGATCGGGCGTCGGCTTTTTTGTGCCTGCACTCGGTTTGCGCGTTTCCCGGGTCCCGGCGTCGAAATACCTTCAAGCGCGCACCGTAGGAATCGAAACTCAGAGCGGAGCGAACCATGGCAGGCGCAACCCAGCCCTCGGCCATCGACGACATCTTGGCGGAGCACGCCGGTCTCGAAGCACAGATGTCCGATCCGGCGCTGCACAACGACCCTGCCGCTGCCAGGCGCGTCGGTAAGCGGTTCTCCGAGCTCTCGCCGATCATGTCGACGTACAACAAGCTCACCGCTGCGCAGGACGATCTGGAAGCCGCGCGCGAACTAGCCGCCGACGATTCCAGCTTCGCCGCCGAGATCCCCGATCTCGAAGCCGAGGTCGCGCAGCTCGAGCAGACGCTCACCGATCAGTTGGCGCCGCGTGATCCGCATGACGGTGACGACATCGTCCTCGAAGTGAAGTCCGGTGAGGGCGGCGAAGAATCCGCACTCTTCGCCTCGGACCTGGCCCGCATGTACGTCCGCTACGCGGAACGGCACGGCTGGCGCGTCGAGATTCTCGACGCGACGGTCTCCGATCTCGGCGGATACAAGGAAGCCACGCTGTCGATCAAGAGCAAGTCGGACACCCCGGACGGAGTGTGGGCGCGGCTGAAGTTCGAGGGCGGCGTTCACCGCGTCCAGCGAGTGCCCGTCACCGAATCCCAGGGACGCGTTCACACTTCGGCTGCCGGCGTTCTGGTCTACCCGGAGCCCGAAGAGGTCGAGCAGGTCCAGATCGACGAAAGTGACCTGCGTATCGACGTCTACCGTTCGTCCGGCAAGGGCGGTCAGGGCGTCAACACGACCGACTCTGCTGTCCGAATCACGCACCTTCCGACCGGCATCGTCGTCACTTGCCAGAACGAGCGTTCGCAGCTCCAGAACAAGGCGCGCGCCATGCAGGTCCTTGCAGCCCGTTTGCAGGTAGTCGCCGAGGAAGCCGCGGACGCTGAAGCGTCGGCAGGTCGCCAGAGTCAGGTTCGGACGGTGGACCGTTCGGAGCGCATCCGCACCTACAACTTCCCCGAGAACCGCATCACCGATCACCGCATCGGATTCAAGTCGCACAACCTCGACGCGGTGCTCGACGGTGAGCTCGACGCACTTCTCGATGCATTGGGCAAGGCGGACCGAGAGGCGCGTCTCGCGGCCGAGTAGATGCAGACCATGACTGACCTCCATCCCGCCGGGAACTCGGTGAACCGCGTGTCGGTCGAGCGTGGCAGGCTGTACCCGTGAGTCGACTTCCACTTCGTTTGGCGCTGATCGAAGCTGCAAAACAGCTCGACGCCGCAGGTGTGCCCAGCCCACGCACCGACGCCGAGTTGTTGGCATCCCACCTGCTCGGGGTCGAACGCACGCGTCTCGGGCTGATTCCGTTGGTCGATCCCGAGGTCATCGCGGCGTTCGACGAGTTGGTTGCGCAACGGGTGAAGCGGATTCCGTTGCAGCACATCATCGGAGTCGCGTCGATGGGCAACATCGACGTCGCTGTCGGGCCGGGTGTCTTCATTCCGCGGCCGGAAACCGAACTGCTCATGGGTTGGGCACTCTCGTTCCTCGAAGGTTGCGGAAGCAAGCCGCCGGTAGTTCTGGACCTGTGCACGGGATCGGGTGTACTCGCGCTGTCCATCGCCGAGGCCCGTCCGGACGCCGTCGTTCACGCCGTGGAGAAGGAGCCCGCCGCGTTGGCGTGGGCGCGTCGTAATGCTGCCGACCGCGAGGCCGCCGGTGATACACCGATCCATCTGCATCAGGGCGATGTCACCGATCGGAACCTGTTGCCAGGGCTCGAGGGCGGCGTCGATCTGGTCGTTTCCAATCCGCCGTACATCCCCGAAGGCGTGCAATTGCAGCCTGAGGTCATGGATTACGACCCGCACACCGCGTTGTTCGGTGGCGTCGACGGTCTGTCCGTCATCAAACCCATGATCAGCAACATCGCGCGGTGGCTTCGAATCGGCGGCGCGGCAGGCATCGAGCACGACGACACCAACGGGGACGGCGTCGCTGCGCTGTTCTCGGCGCGCCGGGTATTCGGCGAGGTCGCGCAGCATCCAGATCTTGCCGGTCGTCCGCGATTCGTCGTCGCCAGACGTGTCGCCACCGACGTCGAAGCACAGCGGAATCGAACGCCCGAAGCGCAGAGTGAAAGGATGGCTGAGTGAGCACCGTGTACGACTGCAGTCAGACAGATTCCCGAACCGCAGGCTTGGCCGCCGCGAAGAACGCGCTCAAGGCCGGCCGACTCGTAGTTCTCCCTACCGACACCCTTTACGGACTCGCCGCCGACGCGTTCGACAGCGAAGCTGTCACGAGTCTGTTGCGCGCCAAGGGGCGCGGGCGAGACATGCCCGTCCCGGTACTGGTCGGATCGTGGAACACCATCGACGGGCTCGTCTACAGCGTGCGCCCGCAGGCACGGGATCTGATCCGCGCCTTCTGGCCCGGCGGACTGAGCCTGGTCGTCGAGCAGGCGCCTTCACTTGCCTGGGACCTCGGTGATACCCGCGGAACCGTCATGCTCCGCATGCCCTTGCATCCGGTTGCCCTCGAATTGTTGCGCGATGTCGGACCGCTTGCCGTCTCGAGCGCCAACATTTCGGGGCGTCCGCCGGCAACTACCGTCGAGGAAGCCCGAGATCAGCTCGGCGGATCTGCCAGCGTGTATCTCGACGGGGGCAAGGCCGAACACGCCGTTGCTTCCACGATCGTCGACCTGACCGGCAATTCACCGCGTATCTTGCGAGTGGGTGCCGTCTCGGCAGAATCCATCGCCGAGGTATTGGGCACCAGTCCGGAAAGTCTCGTAGAGGGAGTTTCGTAACGATGGTCGGCGCCGGCGGCGAGCGCGCGGGGGAATCCACGTATTGGGGACCGGATTTCGGTGAGCTTGCCACGGCAGACCCCGCGATCGCGGCTGTTGCGCTGGCCGAACTCGAGCGTCAGCGCGACGGACTTCAACTCATCGCGAGCGAGAACTTCACCAGCCCCTCGGTACTGGCTGCCTTGGGTTCGACCCTGAGCAACAAGTACGCCGAGGGCTATCCGGGTCGGCGTTACTACGGCGGGTGCGAGTACGTCGACGTAGCCGAGAATCTGGCGATCGATCGGGCAAAGGCGCTGTTCGGCGCCGAGCACGTCAACGTCCAACCGCATTCGGGGGCCACTGCGAATCTCGCGGTGTACGCCGCATTCGCCAAGCCCGGCGACACCGTATTGGCGATGAGTCTGCCGCACGGTGGGCATCTGACTCACGGGTCTCGCGTCAGCTTTTCTGGGCAGTGGTTCACCACCGTTCCCTATCACGTCGATTCGGCCACCGAATTGATCGACTACGACGAGGTTCGCACCCTGGCTCTGGCGCACAAGCCGAAAATCATCGTCGCCGGCGCGACCGCGTACTCCCGCACCATCGACTTCGCAGCCTTCCGCTCGATCGCAGACGAGGTCGGTGCGATCCTGTGGGTCGACGCCGCCCACTTCATCGGACTCGTGGCAGGCCGGGCGATACCGTCGTGCGTTCCGTACGCCGACGTCGTCTCCGCGACGACGCACAAAGTCCTCAGAGGCCCGCGCGGCGGAATGATCCTGTGCCGCGGCGAGCATGCCTCGGCTGTAGATCGCGCGGTGTTCCCCTTCATTCAAGGCGGCCCGATGATGCATGCGATCGCTGCGAAGGCGGTTGCCTTCAAGGAAGCGTCGACGCCGGAATATCGTTGGTATGCACAGGAAGTGGTTGCCAATGCGTCGGCACTCGCGCTGTCGTTGGAAGCTCGCGGTCTGCGCACCGTGTCCGGTGGAACCGACACACATCTGGCGCTTCTCGACCTGCGCGCAAGCGGCGTCGCCGGAGTCGACGCCGAGCGTAGGTGCGGACAGGCTTCGATCACGCTCAACAAGAACGCGATTCCGTTCGATCCGCAGTCGCCCGCCGTCACGTCCGGAATCCGCGTCGGATCCGCGGCCGTCACGACCCAGGGTTTCAACCGCTCCGACATGAGCGTGGTGGGGGAGTTGATCGCGCGCGCAGTTGTCGCCGACCCCGCCACCACGTCAGGAGAGGCCGAGTTGGCAGCAGTTGCCGACGGCGTTCGCGAACTGGTCCGGGCAAAGCCTGCCTATGCCCGCCAGACGGGTGATCTCGAGCAGTGATCACTTCCTACGAGGCGACCACGTATCTGGCACAGGGTGGCGGGGGAGCGGGTGTTCCCATCCGTGAACTTTTGCTCGTGCTGTGTACGGCGGCGGTGGTGACCTACCTGGCGACTGGCGCAGTCCGGTTGTTGGCGCTGAGGTTCGGCGCTGTCGCGATTCCTCGTGATCGGGACGTTCACGTCGAGCCGATTCCGCGCCTCGGTGGCGTCGGAATGTATGTCGGCATGGCTGTCGGTCTGCTGTTCGCGCAGCAATTACCCGCGCTCACAAGAGGTTTCGGCTTCGGTAGTCCTGACGTACACGCTGCGCTCGTCGCGGGCGCCGTCATCGTCCTCGTGGGCGTGATCGACGACAGGTGGGGCCTCGACGCCCTAACCAAATTTGTCGGTCAGGTGACTGCTGCCGGCGTTCTTGTGGTGATGGGCGTCAGCTGGTTCATCATCTACAACCCGTTCGGCGGTGACGGTGGGTCCACCATCATCCTCGATCAGATTCAATCCGGACTGTTCACCGTTGCTGTTGCCGTCGCGACCATCAACGCCATGAATTTTGTCGACGGTCTCGACGGATTGGCCGCCGGGTTGGGGCTGATCGCGGCGCTCGCCATCCTCATCTTCTCGATCGGTCTTCTCCACGATCAGGGCGGCGACGCGAGTGTCTACCCGCCGGCGATGATCGCGGCGGCCTTGGCAGGCGCTTGTCTCGGTTTTCTTCCACACAACTTCAATCCAGCGCGCATTTTCATGGGCGATTCCGGGTCGATGTTGATCGGTCTCATGCTGGCCGCGATCTCCACCAGTGCATCCGGTCGTATTCCGCTCGCTGCTTACGGAACCCGCGACCTCGTCGGCCTCCTCGCGCCGTTGTTGCTGGTCGGGGCTGTGATGTTCATCCCGATGCTGGACATGCTCCTGGCCGTGATCCGCCGGACGAAAGCGGGCGTCAGTCCGTTCAGTCCGGACAAGATGCACCTGCATCATCGCCTCTTGCAGATCGGACACACGCACCGACGAGTTGTGCTGGTCATCTACCTGTGGGTCAGCGTCCTGGCGTTCGGTGCCGTCGGATCCTCGCTGCTCAATCGTCAGCTGGTTGTTGTACTCGTCGCGGCCGGTTTGGTTCTTGCGTTGTTCTTCACTGCGGTGCCTTCGCTGATCGATCGCAAGCAGCAGCGTCGCTAGCCAAGTTTTCCGATCCATTACCCTTGGGCATCGTGACGAACACGCCGCAGCCTGTACCTGCCTCGCAACCCATCCCTGATTCGACCGCCGCCATGAAGTCGGCCGTGAAGTGGGGTGTGATGGGGCTGATCGCGCTGGCCGTGGTCGGCGCGCTCCTGGGCGGGCTCTTCGCCGGTAAGGAAGGCGTCTACGGCGCTTTGATCGGCGCAGCCGTCGGCGGCGGGTTCATCCTGTTCACGGCGTTGGGCGTGCTGCTCACAGCGAAGCTGCCTGCGCTCACGGCCGGTGCCGTTCTGCTCGGTACCTGGCTGCTGAAGATGATTCTCGCGATGGTGGTTCTCTTTGTCCTCTCGGACATGGATTTCTACAACAAGACCGCCCTCGTCCTGGTCATCATCATGTCGCTGGTCGTGGTGCTCGGTGCGGAGACTTACGGCGTCCTGGGAACCAAAACTCCGTACGTCGATCCCACTCCCAGCAGCAACGTCGACGACGACGAGTAGTACTACAAGAGGTAACTAATCGGACTTCCAGGTACCCCATCTACACAATGTCGTAGATGACTTGATAAGGTTCGGTTCAAGCGAGAGCAATGGTGGGCCGAGTAACACTCAGCCGACGATGCCATGTGCTCGCAGGTGGTCGAAATTCTGACCACTGAGTCGACGAGAGTCGCCGACACCGACAGACGCCAGGCCCCTCTAGGGTTCTCCAGCTGCTGACGAATGCGCGAGTCGAACTTGTCGACTTGTAGATCGTCAATGTCCGATCGAACCGCAGTCAATGATGGCTGCGGACCGACTACGGGAGAGAACGCTGAGCGTCACCACCCTGGCCGCGGATGAATTCCATGCGCCGTCACTAGACGATTTTTTCCCGCCCTCCGTGTTGATTCACGCGGGCCCCTTCGAGCTCGACCGTCTGATGCTGATTCGTCTGCTGATGTCGGTGCTGGTCGCAGCCTTCTTCGTGATCGCGATGCGCAGCCCTCGATTGGTTCCCCGTGGGATGCAGAACGCCGCTGAGCTTGCGCTCGACTTCGTTCGTATCAACATCGCCGAGGAGATCCTGGGCAAGGAACAGGGCAAGCGCTTCCTGCCGGTCATCACGACGATCTTCTTCATCGTGGTCGCCAGCAACCTGGCCAGCATCATTCCTTTCCTGAACATCTCGCCGAACGCACGAATCGGTATGCCCCTGGTACTCGCGGCGCTCGCCTACATCGTGTTCAACTACGTCGGAATCAAGAAGTACGGCTTCTTCAAGTACGTCAAGAGCAGCATCGTCGTTCCCGGCGTCCCGCTGCCCCTGCACTTCTTGTTGGTGCCCATCGAGTTCATCTCGACCTTCATCCTGCGCCCGTTCACGCTGATGGTTCGTCTCATGGCCAACATGTTGGCCGGCCACATCCTGCTGGTGCTGTTCTTCAGCGCGACGAACTACTTCTTCTTCGTGTCGGGCGGATTCCAGGCGATCTTCGGCGTTCCGTCGATCATCGCCGGTATCGCATTCACGTTCTTCGAGCTGCTGGTCATCTTCCTGCAGGCTTACGTGTTCGCGTTGCTGACCGCGGTGTACATCGAACTGGCGCTCCACGCCGACGAGCACTGACCTTTTACCTCCTCACCAGCTACACCAAGAACTGAGCCTCTTGCCGAATCCGGCGGAGGTCAACAGAAAGGGAATGGAACACCATGAGCATCGCTTACCTCGCTCAGGAAGTTGTCGAGACCAAGTCGCGCGGCTACGGAGCCATCGGCTACGGCCTCGCAGCAATCGGCCCCGGCATCGGCGTGGGCATCGTTGTGGGCAAGGCAATCGAAGGCATGGTCCGCCAGCCCGAGATGGCCGGCCAGGTTCGTACCACCATGTTCCTCGGTATTGCATTCACCGAGGCCCTCGCATTGATCGGCCTTGTCGCCGGTTTCATTTTCTAAGACAGACATGGGAGCCACCTTCGCAGTGCTCGCGGCAACAGAGGAGACACACAATCCTCTCTTGCCCGAGACATACGACATCGTGTGGTCCGCGGTCGCGCTCGTAGTAGTTGGTTTTGTCTTCTGGAAGCTCGTTCTTCCGAAGTTCCAGAAGGTCTTGGCCGAACGCACCGAGCAGATCGAGGGCGGCATCAAGAAGGCCGAAGACGCACAGGCAGAGGCAGCGGCCGCGCTCGAGCAGTACCGCGCGCAGCTCGCCGAAGCTCGTACCGAGGCAGCGCAGATCCGTGAGGAAGCGCGTACCCAGGGTCAGCAGATCATCGCTGACATGAAGGTTCAGGCGCAGGACGAGAGCGACCGCATCGTGGCCGCAGGCCACAGCCAGCTCGTCGCCCAGCGTCAGCAGATCGTCGCTGAGCTCCGCTCGGATCTCGGCAAGACCGCTGTAGACCTGGCCGAGAAGGTCATCGGGGAGTCTCTCGCCGACGACGTGAAGCGCGCCGGAACGGTTGATCGTTTCCTCAACGAGCTCGACACCGTCAGCGCTGATTCAGCCAGGAAGTGAGCAACATGTACGCAGCGAGCCGTGAAGCCTTGGCGCAGACTCGTTCTGCGCTGAGCAGTGCCCTGGGCGCCGTCTCTGCAGGAGCCGCAACTGCTGCTTCTGCTCAGGCTGGGTCCGAGCTCTTCTCGGTGGTCGAGGTACTCGACGGCCAGCGCGCTCTTCGCAGCGCGCTGGCTGACGCTTCGGCACCGGCCGCTGGTCGCCAGGCTTTGGCAGAGCAGTTGTTCTCCGGAAAGGTCGGCGCCGAGGCGCTCGCCACCGTGAAGGCAGCTGCAGGCCAGGACTGGTCTGCGGCCCGCGACTTGGTCAACTCGCTCGAACTGCTCGGACGCGAAGCTCTGCTCCGCGCCGCAGCCGATCAGAGCCAGTTGGACACCGTTGAGGACGAGCTCTTCCGTCTCGGTCGCATCGTGGCAGGGGATCCCAGCCTGGAGCAGACGCTCTCGGATCTGTCGGTTCCCGCAGCCCGCAAGCGTGAGTTCCTCTCCCGCTTGCTCTACGGCAAGGTCACTGCGGTCACCGAGGCACTCGCCGGACAGGCCGTCGGCCGGTTGAAGTCTGCACCCGCAGACACTTTCGATCAGCTGTCGAATCTTGCCGCAGCGCAGCGCGATACCACCGTTGCTCACGTTCGCAGCGCCTCGGCGTTGAGCTCGGAGCAGTCGGATCGCTTGGCCAGCACTCTTACCCGCACCTACGGGAAGCCGGTAGCAGTACACGTCGAGGTTGATCCAGAACTCCTCAGCGGCTTGGTCGTCCGGGTGGGCGACGAGGTTATCGACGGCAGCGCAGCGGGTCGACTCGCAGCACTGCGGAAGAACCTCAAGTA
>NZ_CAURKP010000199.1:0-8777 GCF_963525155.1 uncultured Rhodococcus sp. | reverse complement strand
GTCGCCGCTGACGTACAGCTCTCCCGTCACTCCGACCGGGACGCGGTGCAGGCGTTTGTCGAGGACCCACGCGCTGATGCCTGTCGACGGGCGACCGATCGTGACTCGATCGGTCGGGGACATCGGCTCGGTGATGCTGGCGACGACCGTCGATTCGGTTGGTCCGTAGGCATTGATCATGATCCGGTGATCGCTGACCCAGGCGGCGACGAGGTCCGGTGGGCAGACGTCGCCGCCGGTTCCGATGCACACCAGCTCGTTCAGTCCGCTCGGATCGACCGTGGCCAGTGCGGCTGGTGTGATGAAGGCGTGCGTGACGTGCTGGTCGGCGATCAGACTCGTCAGTTCGGTTCCGCCGATGATGCTCGGTGGGGCGATGACCATCGTGGCCCCGGCACCAACAGCCATCAGGAGTTCGAGAATCGAGGCGTCGAAGCTCGGTGAGCTGAAATGCAGCGTGCGCGAGGTCGACTCGACGCGGAAGCGGCTGCGTTCCTGCTCGGCGAGTGCCGAAAGCCCACGGTGAGTGACCATGACGCCTTTGGGGACGCCGGTGGAACCGGAGGTGTAGATGACATAGGCCGGGTTGTCCAGGGACACCGCAGCCAGCAGCTCCGAGGCATCTATCCGCTGATCACCGATCTGTTCGAGGGTTGCGAGTGTCTTTGCCTGATCGAGCAGAACGGCGTCTGCCTCGTCGGGGACGACACCCACATGCTCGGCGGTGGTGAGAACGACGCCCGCTCCCGAGTCGTTGATCATGTGGTGCACGCGGTCGACGGGATACGCCGGGTCGACGGGTACGAATGCAGCGCCGGACCGGGCAACCGCCCAGATCGCGACCACGGATTCCAGTGAGCGTGATAATGCCAGGGCGACAACGGATTCCGGACCGACCCCGCGGCTGATCAACAGTCGTGCAAGCCGGTTGGCGCGGCGGTCCAGATCGGAGTAGGTCAGATGGCGGTCGCCGAAAATCAGTGCAGTCCTCTGCGGTTCGTCGACGTACTTGCGCTCGAGCAACGTCGAGAAGTGAACCTGCTCGGGAAGTTCCGGTGTGACGGCGCGAATCGTGTCGAGATCACTCACGAGATCGATGTCGCCGACCGGCGTGTGCGGTGATTCGGTGACAGCACCGAGAATCCGAACCAGGTATCGAGCGAAACCTTCGACGGTCGACTCGTCGAACAGGGCGCTGGCGTAGGTGAACCCGGCCTCGATTCCGGCCGGCCGGCCGTCGTCGTCGAAGGTCTCGGCAAGCGTGAGTTGCAGATCGAAATTCGAGACGGCGGATTCGAGTTCGAGGACCTCGACGTCCAAATCCGTCAGACGAACTGCTGGCCGAGTGGTGTTCTTGAACTCCAGCATCACCTGGAACAACGGTGAATGCGACGTCGACCGCTCCGGAGCCAGCGCATCGACGACGCGCTCGAAGGGGACGTCTGCGTGAGCGAAGGCGTCGAGGTCGGTGCTGCGAACTCTGGCCAACAGATCGGTGAACGAGGCGGCGGGGTCGACGTCGGCGCGCAGGACCAACGTGCCGACGAACATACCGACCATCGGATCCAGCAGGGCATTTCCGCGCCCGGCGATCGGTGAGCCGATCGTGATGTCTTCCATGCCGGACAATCTCGCCACGAGCACTGCGTATGCGGCGTGTACCGCCATGAACATACTGCTTCGGTGTTCGATCGCGGTTTCGCTCAGACGACGGTGGATGCCGGCATCGATGTCGAATCGAACGACGCCGCCCGAGAGATCCTGCACACGCGGACGCGGTCGATCTGCGGGGAGCGCAAGAAGTTCGGGAACACTCGCCAGTTGACGTGTCCAGTACTCGAGCTGACCGGCAAGAGTGCTGTCCGCTTCGTCGATCCGACCGAGAGCCCTTTCCTGCCAGATGGCGAAGTCCGCGTACTGGACCGGAAGAGGAGACCAGTCGGGCGCCTCACCTCGATGCCTTGCCGAGTACGCGCTCATCACGTCGAACGCCAACGGTGCCATCGAGAATCCGTCGGCGCAGATGTGATGGACGACCACGGTCAGGACGTGATCTTCTTCGTCGACCTCGATCAGTTCCGCCCTGATCGGTGGAGCCTGCGTGACGTCGAAGCCCCTCGAGGTGAGACGTTCGATCTCCCCGAGTACCGCTTCGGCGTTCGCGGCGACAACCGGCAGCGCGCCCAACGCTTCACCGGGTTCGACGATCACCTGCGCCGGCACTCCCTCGATCATGGGAAACAGCGTGCGCAGCGATTCGTGGCGAGTAAGCACGTCGGTGATCGCGCCCTCCAACACGGCAACGTCCAACCGGCCTCTCAGCCTGATCGCTATGGCGACGTTGTACGCCGCGGACGTGACGTCGAATTGATTGACGAACCACATGCGCTTTTGTGCCAGCGACAGCGGGATCGTCTGTGGCCGCGGCAACGCCTCGAGCGGAAGGACTGCCGCTCCACCTCGTGCCGTGGCGCACTCGACCGCCAACTGCGCAACGGTCGGCGCGTCGAACAACTCTCTGATCGACAAGTTCAACGACAGCGAATCGTTCACGCGCGCCACAGCGCGTGCAGCGACGAGGCTGTTTCCGCCGATCTCGAAGAAGTTGTCGTGAACACCGACTGCCCCGGATTCGAGAAGCTCCTCGAAGATCGCCGCCAACTGTGCTTCGAGCGGTGTTCGCGGCGCCAGATACGTCTGCGAGCTGTCGAAGCTGGGCGCGGGCAGAGCCTTCCGATCAAGCTTGCCGGTCGAACCGAGAGGGAACACGTCGAGGGCGATGACCACAGCGGGAACCATGTAGGCCGGAAGGAGACCTCTCAACTCGGTGCGTAGGCCGTCCGTGTCGATCGAAGTGCCGGTCTCGGCGATGACGTAGCCGACCAAACTGTCACCGACCACGTCGTCGTGATGGACGAGAGCAGCAGCTTGCGCGACACCGGGCAGCCTGAGCAACGCTGCTTCGACCTCGGCGAGTTCGATGCGCTGGCCGCGGATCTTGACCTGGAAATCGCGTCGACCGACATAGTCGAGCAGCCCGTCGGCGCGCCACCGGACGACATCGCCGGTTCGGTACATCCGGGTGCCAGACGGGCCGTACGGATCGGCCACGAACCTGTCGGCGGTGAGATCGCTGCGCCCGAGGTATCCACGCGCCAGTTGCACTCCCGCCAGGTACAGCTCGCCGTGAACGCCGACCGGAACCGGATGCAGCCGCCCGTCGAGGACATAGAGCTGGGTGTTCCACACGGGCGCACCGATGGGAACGGTGACGGTCATGTCGGGGGTGAATTCGGCGGCGCTGACGTCGACGGCAGCCTCCGTGGGTCCGTACAGGTTGAACAGTCCCGCAGAACTCAGACGGGTGAACGCCTCCGCAGTGGTAGGCGCGAGCGCTTCACCGCTGCAGAACACCTGACGCAGGCTCGCACACTGCCCGGCAGTCGCGGCAGCGACGAATTCCGCGAGCATCGACGGAACGAAGTGCGCCGTCGTGACGCCTCTGTCGGCAATCAACGCCGACAGGTACCCGGGATCACGGTGCCCGTCCGGTTCCGCGATCACCAACTGCGCGCCGGTCTGCAGGGGCCAGAACAGTTCCCACACCGAGACGTCGAAGGTCACCGGGGTCTTGTGCAGCACCACGTCCGACGCGTGAAGGGGGTACGTGTCCTGCATCCACAGCAGGCGATTGACGATCGAACGGTGTGATACTGCAACACCTTTCGGTCGACCCGTCGATCCGGACGTGAAGATCACGTAAGCAGCATTGTCCGGGCGCAGGGGTCCGAGCCGATCAGCGTCGGTGATCGGCGCCGTCGTGGACACCTGACGATCGAGATCGACGTCCACGATCGGGACTCGCGCGGGAAAAGCGCCGTGGTCCTGGGGCCGGCTCAGCACGCAGATCGGTTCCGCGATGTCGAAGACGTACGCGATGCGCTCGGCGGGATGATCGGGATCCACCGGGACGTATGCCGCACCGGCACGGATCACGGCGTGGACCGCGACGAGTAGTTCCGGTGACCGTCGAATCGACACCGCGACGCGCATGTCCGGGCCGACCCCGCGGGCGATGAGGGTTCTGGCAAGTTCACCGACCCTCGCGTCGAACTCCGCATAGGTCAGTGTCCGCTCGCCGTAGACCAGCGCGGCCCCCTCGGGTGTCCGGGCTGCCTGCTCCGCCACCAGGTCCGAGAGGGTGGTGATCGGTACGGCGTGTTCGGTGGCATTCCAACGCTCGAGGACCAGTTCCGCCTCGCCCGGAGCTGTGAGATCGACGTCGCCGACGACGGATTCCGGGTAGGCAGCTACCGCGTCGAGGAGCATCGTGAAGCGATCAGCGAGGCCGGACATGGTGTCCGAGTCGAAAAGCTGGCTGGCGTAGTTCAACTGGCCGTCGAGATGGTCGCCGCGGTCGGTGAGAATGACCTGAAGATCGAACTTTGCCGCGCCCGTCGACAGTTCGTCGACCGTGACCTCGAGCTCGGGCAAAGTGACCTCGGTGGGAGCGGCGCCCTGCATCACCAGCATCACCTGGAACAGCGGCGCCTGGTTGTCTGCGAGGGATTCGACGAGTACGTCGTACGGCACTTCGGTGTGCTGCAAGGCCGCCACGTCGACGTCGCGGACGCGGGTGAGAACTTCACCGAAGGTGAGTCCCCCCTCGAGAACCGTCCTCAGCACTACCGTGTTGACGAACATTCCGACGACGTCGTCGAGAGCGCGCTCGCTCCGCCCGGCCACCGGAGTGCCGATCGTGATGTCGTTCGCTCCGGATTCTCGGCTGAGCAGGACGGCCAGCGCGGCGTGGATCACCATGAACACGCTGACATCGCTGCGCGCCGCGATCTCGCCGACCCGGCGGTACGTCGCGGAGTCGATCCGGAAATCGAGATCGTCACCGCGCAGCGAGACACCCGCAGGGCGCGGATGATCCATCGGCAGTTCCGCGAGCTCACCGCGTTCGGTGAGCGTGTGCGACCAGAACCGCAACTGCTCGGCAAGAATCGAATCCGGGTCGGACGCTTCACCGAGCGCTCCGCGTTGCCACTCGCTGAAATCGCCGTACTGCACTTCGAGTGGCAGCCACGCCGGCACGCGTCCGCTCGCCCGCGAGGCGTACGCCACCATCACGTCACGAGCCAGCGGCGCCATCGACAGGCCGTCTGCTGCAATGTGGTGCACGACGAGGACCAAGGTGTGCTCGCGTTCGTTCACCTCGAGCAGAGTCGCGCGGATCGGCACCGATTCGCTGACGTCGAATCCCTCTCGCGCGAGCTCACTCGCCCGCGCCGAGGTCGCTGCGGCAGGTACCGTTTCCACCTCGAGATGATCGAACATCTCGTCCACATCGAGAACGTGCTGGACGGGGCCACGCGCACTCTCGGGGAAAACGGTCCGCAAGATCTCGTGTCGAACGATGACGTCCCGCAGCGCGGTGAACAGTGCATCGACGTCGAGATCGCCGGTCATCGAAACCGCGATCGGAATGTTGTACGCCGGCGAACTCGGATCGAGTTGATTGGTCAGCCACATTCGTTGCTGCGCCAGAGATACCGGTATCCGGTCAGGGCGATCGATACGCGTCAGTGCCGGGGCACGTGTGTTCCGCGAGTCCGCGAGGTCGGCACGTGCTGCCAGAGCGGAGACGGTCGGCGCCTCGAAGAGGTCGAGAACGCTCAGCGTCGTTCCGAGAGCTCCGTTGACCCGCGACACGACGCGGGTCGCGATCAACGAGTCACCGCCGAGGTCGAAGAAACTGTCGTCTGCTCCCGCCCGGGTGATACCGAGCAGATCGCAGAACACCGCCGAAATTCGCTTCTCGGTCGAGGTCTCGGGGGCACGGTATTCAGCCGACCCGCCCACAGAATCGATGTCCGGTAACGCTTTCCTGTCGATCTTTCCTGCCGGAGTCAACGGAATGGAGTCGAGGACGACGATCCGCGCGGGAACCATGTGGGCTGCCAACGAAGATCTCGCGTGGGCGACCAGCTCGGAGTTGTCGATGTGTGTGCCCGCAGCCGCCGTGACGTACGCCGCCAACAGTGTTTCCCCACTCGGGCCCGCAACTCCGGCGGTGACTGCCTGTGCGACGCTCGGGTGGCGGCGCAGCACGTCGTCGATCTCGCCGAGCTCGACGCGGAAACCGCGGATCTTGATCTGGAAGTCGCTCCGGCCGAGGTATTCCAGCTCACCCTCGCCGTTCCACCGCGCGAGGTCACCCGTGCGGTACATGCGCTCTCCCGCAACACCGTTGGGGTCGGCAACAAATCGTTCGGCCGTAATCGTGGCACGCGCGTGGTACCCGCGCGCCAAACCGACACCGCTCACATAGAGCTCGCCGGCGACACCGATCGGCACCGGTTGAAGCCGCGAGTCCAGGAGGACGGTTGCGGCTCCGCGCATCGGCTTCCCGATGGTGACGGGAACATCG
The DNA here is from genome assembly GCF_963525155.1 of uncultured Rhodococcus sp. Taxonomy (NCBI): domain Bacteria; kingdom Bacillati; phylum Actinomycetota; class Actinomycetes; order Mycobacteriales; family Nocardiaceae; genus Rhodococcus; species uncultured Rhodococcus sp. The sequence goes on along the minus strand of NZ_CAURKP010000199.1, from coordinate 2,341 downwards.
CTGCTCAGCGGTCCGGTCAGAGTGGCGACGACGGTGGTTTCGGTCGGTCCGTACGCGTTGAACATCGAGCGTCCGTGTGACCACTGATCCACCAGCGCGGGTGAGCATGCGTCGCCGCCGGTCACGACCACTCGTAGATCCGGTAGGCCGGCGGGATCGACTGTTGCCAGCGCGGCCGGGGTGACGAAAGCGTGGGTGACCCGCCCGATACGCATCACCTGTGCCAGTTCGTCGCCGCCGTACACGGTGGGCGGCGCGATCACCATCGTTGCCGCGCCCCCGACGGCAAGGAGGAGTTCGAGGACCGAAGCGTCGAAGCTCGGCGAAGAGAAATGCAGGGTGCGGTCTCCAGGTTCGACTCCGAACCTGACTCGTTCTTCGTCGGCGAAGCTGCTCAGCCCGCGGTGACTGACCACGACGCCTTTGGGGACACCAGTGGAGCCGGACGTGTAGATGAGGTATGCCGGATCGTCGTAGCTCAGGCGCGTACGCCGCTCGGCGTCGTCGACCGGTGCATCGGAATGGTGCGAGGTGTCCAGTTCGTCGAGGAGCAGCCAATCCACCGAATCGGCGAGCCCGCCGTGGTGCTCCCCCACACTGATTCCGACTACAGCTCCCGAATCGGTGAGCATGTGCCGAATACGATCCTCGGGGTAGTGCGGATCGATCGGGAGGAAGGCACCGCCGGTCTTGGCCACCGCCCACGTCGCGGTCACCGATTCGAGAGACCTCGACAGCGCAAGGGCGACATAGGTGCCGGGGCCGACTCCCCTGTTGATCAGTTCACGGGCGAGTGTGTTCGACTCGGCGTCGAGATCCCGGTAGCTCACCTCACGATCACCGAAAACGAGCGCTGGGGCATCGGGGTTCACAGCCGAGGCCCGGCGGAGAATATCGGGGAGGGTCAACGGGGAGGACGCGGTCGCTCCCCGCGCCGGTACCAGGGACTCACGCTCGAAGTCGTCGAGGAGATCGAGGTCTCCGACCGGCGTTCGCGGGGCTGCTGCTGCGCCTGCAAGGATCCGCACCAGTCGCGAGAGGAAGGCTCGGACCGTGGATTCGGCGTAGTGCTGCGTGGAGTACGCAACCTCGAGGGCGCCGGTATCTGCGTGGACGTCGATCGCCACGTCGAGGCCGGCAATCGTGGTCTCCTGCGAGCCGTCGTTGAGGTGGACGTGCAACTCGGGCAGTGCGGGGACACCTGCCGCCGATCGAATCGACAACGTATCGCGTTCTCGAGCAAGAGAACTCACGAACTCGTCGAACGGCGCCGCCGGATCGACCTCGCAGCGCAGGGGCAAAGTTCCCCACTCGGTCCTCGTTCCGATCAGCACGTCCCGGCGCTCGGTCGATCTCGACAGCAACGAAGCAAATGCGGCATGGACAACGGCAAAGAGGGAGACGCCTTCCGTGCGCGCAAGTTCGGCGACCGCGGGATCGAGTGGGACGCTCAGCCGATTCGTACCGGTGGGCTCCGATTCGGCGTCGATTCGCTCGAGGCCCAGTGTCTCGAGGTCCAGTGTGGAGCCCTCGTCGGAGTCCCCCAGGTATCTCGCCCAGAACCGCTCGAGTTCCCTGCGCTGTGCACTGCGCGCCCCTGCCTCGGCACTTGCCGGATGAATCCGGTTCATCGGCGTACCGGCCGGTGCTGCTGTCAGTTCTGCGACCAACTCGGTGAACGCCCGGTGGTGCTCGGCCAGTTCGTCGTGTCCGTAGCGATTGGGGTTTCCGCGAAAGTCGATCAACGTCTGCGCCGGATCGCCGCTCTGGTACACGTTGACCAGCAGATCCTCGACCGGACCCGACGTGACGATGTGATACTCACCGGTCAGTGGCCCGAGGGTTATCTCCTGCCGGAAGAGCATCACATTCATCATCGGGCCGGACAGACGCGCGTCGCCGACGGTCAGACCGGCATCACGCCGGATGTCCTCGAGGCTGCATCGCTGATGACGAAGCGCACCGAGAAGTTCGAGTTGCACGCGCCCGACCAGATCGTCGACACTTTCGTCCGGGTTTACGTGGATGTGTAGCGGCGCGACGTTGACCAGCATTCCGCCGGACCGCTGCAGCGGTGCCGTCGTCCTCGCGGAAACCGGCAGGTTGATCAGCACGTCGTCGTAGCCGGTACTGCGGGACAGGTAGCACGCCAGTGCCGAAATCAACACTGCGGCCGGAGTTGCACCGGAACGTGAATTCCACTCGTCCAAGGCAGCAAGGCTGTTCGCCGACATCGCGGCACTGACGAGTTCACTGCGTGCAGTCGGGGGTCCCTCACGGGTGGCCAACGTCGAACCGTGTTCGACGCCCGACACACGCTGGGCCCAGTACTCGCGGTCGG
>NZ_CAURKP010000198.1:0-8843 GCF_963525155.1 uncultured Rhodococcus sp. | reverse complement strand
CCCACACTCCGACGGCGCCGGCGGCGCCGTAGACCAGAAGCATCGCGGTACGGATGCCACCGGACGAGCCGAGGCTTTCCTCCACCAGAAGTGTGAAGAACGTGTACGAAGCGAATTGCCCCAGGGCGGCAAACAGCGTTGCCGCGCAGATGACGGCGAGTGCCCGTTTCATCGCCGGTGTCGGGTTCGGTTTGTCTCGCTTGCTCCGATGGTGTTGATCGACCGGCATTTCGGGCAACGCACGATGCAGTGAGAAAGCAATGACCACTGCCACCACACCGATTGCCGCCGACGCAGTCCGCCAACCCCAGGATTGGCCGATCGCCGAAGACAGTGGACCTCCGAGAACAAAAGCGAGAGACGTACCGGCATACACCATCGCGATTGCCTTGCCCTGTTGTCCGCGCGGAACCAGAGTGGCTGCGACCGGGGCAACGACAGCCCAGAACACTCCGTGCGTCGCAGCGCAGAGCAATCGTCCGATCACCAGCATCGGATAGTTGACGGCCAATGCTGCGACCAGTTGCGACACCGCGAGGGTGGCCACCGTCAGAACGACGACCCGTCGTCGCGGCCAGGTTTTGACCGCTCCGATCAGCGGAAGCGTCAAGACCGCGACACCGTATGCATAGAAGGTCAGCAGTAGGCCGACACGCCCTTCGGTGACGTCGAGGTCCGTCGAGATTTCGCTGAGCAGTCCGACGGGGAGCATTTCGGCCGTCACGTAGGCGAAGGCTGCTCCGGCCAGTGTCATCAGCCGTAGCGTGGTTGCCTTCGGCAGTCGAGCACTCATGTTGTGTAACGATACATGTATCGATACACACCTGCGCAATGAATATTTTGCACTCGCTATGCTGAGGCTCATGGCCATACGTGCGCAGCGTTCGAGTCGTCCGACGATGGCCGACGTCGCCAAGGCCGCAGGCGTGTCGGTGATGTCGGTGTCGTACTCCTTCGCGCAGCCCGAGCGCGTGTCTGAATCAACGCGGGCCAAGGTGTTCGCCGCCGCCGAAGAGCTCGAGTACGCGGGCCCGAACCGGGCGGCGCAGTCCTTGCGGAGCGGGAAATTCAACAACATCGCGGTCGTCTTCAGCGAGAAGCTGACGTACGCCTTCGAAGACGCAGTAGCTCGGCGATTCCTCTCGGGAGTCGCCGAAGCGTGCCTGGATGCGAACGCCGGGCTGATGATGCTGCCGAACTCGGGGAAAGCCGGAGACGTCGACAGAGTTCGCGACGCGGCAGTAGACGGTTTTGTCGTCTGGACCACCGTCTTCGACGATCCCATCCTCGACGCGATTGTCGGCACCGGAAAACCCGCATGCATCCAGGGTGGTCCGTTGCACGAGGGTGTGGATCTCGTCGGGATGGACGATGTTGCCGGCGCCGTTGCGATCGGGGCAGTCGGGTTGTCGGGGGCGCAGCGGCCCGCGGTGATCAGCCTTCCGTGGGATCGTGAGCGTCGGTCCGAGATTCGGATGGACGTGGATCCAGGTGAAGCGTTCTTTCCGGTGTCCCGCCATCGGCTCGAGGGCTACGAGCGCGCCGTCCGCGACGCGGGCCTCGATTGGCCCTCGGTGCGGGTAGGGGTCGTCACTGTCAACGAGCGGAGCGAGGGTGCGCGGATGGCTCGGTCCCTGCTCGACGTTCCCGAGAGCCGAAGGCCCGATGTCATCTTGGCGATGAGTGACGAACTGGCTCTGGGGGTTCTGGACGCGATCCGTGAACTCGGCCTCGCGCTGCCCGACGATGTCGCAGTCGTCGGATGGGACGACACAACAGCCGCATCGGACGCCGGCCTGACGACGGTTCGCCAGTCCCTGTTCGATCAAGGGCGCAATGCAGCTCGCGTGGTTCTCGGGCTGGACGATGCGGTCGAGCCGGTCGAATGGTCGGTGCGTCGGCGAACCTCGACACGATGATCACGCCGGTAGTCATCGACGGTCTGCGTCTTCGGTGGTTTGTCCCTCCCGAATTGGGGGAGACCGTCCGGTGGGGACTCTCCTGGAATGTCGACAGCCCGAGCAGGTGGGCGGTAGTCGAGCCGGCGTGGGTCTTGACGGCGGAAGTGCGCACGAGTTCGAAACCATTGATGTGGAGACTGCCTCGCGACGGGTCAGGCATTCGGGAGCCGGTCCAGCCGGCGATCGCTCGCGTCGCTGCACTGCAATTCATGTTCGACGCCGAACCACCGTTGCCTTCTCGGATCGAAGCCGCGGGCGCTTTGCAACTACGCGCCGGAACTCCTCGTGACGACACAAATGCCCGTCAGGCATGGATCGATTTCGACGAGAGTGCCGCCACGACCGGGGTAGTTCGGCGCCTGCGGCTCATGTCGATGGAGTCCGACATGCTGCCCGACCCGAAGTTTCCGCACGGCCCGAACTGGGGTTGGGCTACGAGGCAACTCGTGCCTGGCTCCGAGCGCTTCTACGAGTTGGCCCGTGCACCTCGCGCGTTGCGCTCGTATCAGCTGACCGATCGTGAATACGGGCCGCGGCGCGAGGACTTCCTCCTGGTCGACCTCGAGACGGCTGCTTGATCGTTGGGACCTGACACCGTTTTCATTCAGTGGACACAGACTCCAGCTGACCGGAACCAGTGTCTGCTCGACGAAACCGGTGCCAGGTGCTGCGACTAGCGCGCTCCACTGGCCACGTTCAGTGAGTATTTGCCGGGCGGCGCCCCGACATGCTTGACGAAGTGCCGCGACAGGTGGGATTGATCGTGGAATCCGACGTCGACGGCCACGTCCGCCAATTCGCGCCCGGCGAGGATTGCGCGTCGCGCCAGATCGATTCGTCGTCCCGTCACGTACTTGTGAGGCGGAAGCCCGAAATGCTTCGCGAAGTTCTTGATCAGATACGTGGGGTTCCGTTGCAGGATGTTCGACGCTTCCCGCATCGTGATTCCCGTTGTGAGTCGCGCATCGAGCAGGTCCCGAAGTTGATCGGCAACGCGTTCGTCAACGGTCGGCGTGTGAAGGGATCGACCTGTGGCCGGTGTGAGGATCTCGTTCAATCTTTCAGCGAGGAACCCCAGGCGACTTTCGGCTTCGAGTGATTCGCCGTCCGGGCCGAGTGCAGAGTGCAGTTGATCGATGCGATGGCGCAGCAGAGGGTCTCGAATCTCGGGGCTGTCCACCGCCGGGCCTATGAGGACCTCGCCGAGAACTGACGTGTCGAGGTAGAGGATTCGTTGACGAAATCCGGCCTCGGTGACCGGAACTCCGTCGTGTGCGATGCCTGGCGGCAACAGAGTCACGATCTCTGGTGCTGCGCCATGAGCGCGATGATCGAGGTCGTATGCAATCGTGCCGCGGTCGACGAGCATCAGGGACCACTGATCGTGCGTGTGTTTGGGATAGGCGTGTCCGACGAAATCGGCATGGAAGACCTCGGTGATTCCCGCGAGGCTCGGTGCCCACGCGGTGATCTGTGCGCCGCGGGGGTCCATGTCAGAAACGTACAAGACGCAGCTGCCTCGGGTGACGAAGAGTGGCGGGGTCGTCATCGCGGTGGTGGCGCGCCCGAGGGAGGAACAACATGAACAGTTCGGCAACAGCGGTATCGCTCCGCGAGAAGTTCGGTCAGTTCACCGAGCACTGGTCGCCCAAGAAGATTGCGGCCCTCAATGATTACGAGATCAAGATCGTCAAGATCAAAGGTGAATTCGTCTGGCACTCCCACACCGACACCGACGAAATGTTTCTGGTGACAAAGGGGCAGATCCGAATCCAACTGCGCGACGGAGATGTTTCGCTGGGGCCCGGTGAATTGTTCGTTGTGCCTCGCGGAGTCGAGCATTGTCCCATCGCCGAAGAGGAAGCGGAGGTGATGTTGATCGAACCCGTGGGCGTGGTGAATACCGGGAACGTCGGAGGATCACGAACCGCGGTGCTCGAGGACTGGACGTAGCTAGCGGCTCTTCCAATCCAGGGGATTGGTTCGGAGCGGCAGTGCCATGCCCGATCTCCAGAGCGTCGCCGCGCGAGAGTGCGGACGGAGCTGGACCTCGCGCCGCATCGACTGCGTGAACTCGTCGGTGAACCCTGTTCGCGGGTACTCCGCGATTGCTGCATCAACAGTTGCTCGCGGAATTTCGGGCGCACGCCGACCGGCAACGTCGAAATGCGCTGCGGCATGCAGTAGATAGGCGTCAGCGCCCGCGCCGCGGTCGACGGTCAGATCCATGTGCAGACGGATCGCTTCGCCGATTCGCTGTACCGACCTCTCCGAAGTTCCCACTCGGGTCGCGAGTTCTTCTGCGTCTGCGGCACTGATGTAGGTGAAACACCCGTGCTCGGCCGATCCTTCTGCGCCCAGTCCGACATCGTGAAGGGCGCACGCAGTGAAGAGATCTTCGGGGTCGTACTCGATCGCATCGATCTGCGCGAAGGCGTCGGCCCAGATCCAGCAGCGCAGGCTGTGGTTCAAGACCGCGGGGGAGAGGGTTCCTCTGGCGTGATCGAGCGCTTCGCTGCACAGCTTGGTGTCGGGGAGTGGGCGTTTGCGCAGCTCGGGTGTGCGAGTGGGGTAGCGGCCGAGCCGCAGTCGGAGCATCGACGGAGCACTCATGGCCTGCGCAGCAGCCGCGCGGGCCATGAGTTGTATCTGCTCGAGAGTGGAGAGCTCACCAGGGCGCATCGAATTCCTGTTCTGGGTGGGGGGACAGCTGGATACGAATCTAGTTGGCAGGGAAACTTCTTCACAGATGTCTAATGTCTGTCAATGACGGAAACACGGAATTATCAGAATATCGGTTAATAGCAAGTGCCATCCAACGGCAACCACGAATCTGTAGCCTCACCTCTGGACATCGCAAGAACCATCAAGCAACGACGGTGGGGCTCGGGCTCAGATGACGCCGAACCCGACGATGCCCGGGACTTCCGACGGGACGATGCGATGGAGCATGACCTTGTTGTTCTCGTTGCCGCCGACGGTCGTCAGAGTGCCGGCGTCGTTGACCAGAACGACGTTGACGTGTTGGCCGAAGGGGCTCGAGTCGCCGTACAGGATCGTGTCGCCGACCTTGGGTTGGTAGTCCTGACCGTAGGGGACAAACGCGTCGACGGACTCGTAATACTCCTGCAGCGTGTACACCCCGGGGATGCGCCACGACCCTGAGTTGGGGTTCGAGAACGGCGTGCCGATCTGGTTCATCGACCAGCTCACGAAATCGGCACACCACGATTCTTCGACACCCTCGGCGTATTTGGTGCCGGGACTCCCTGACTCCCACTCCTGCTCGAGGACGCCCAGTAGCGCACTCTGCTGAGCGCTGAGAATGCTGTGGTCGACGGCCGGGAACGAATCGAGATTCTCGCCGGCAAGAGCGTCGTCGCCGCGCGCGAACCACCACAGTGCGCCGGCGACAACTACGACCACCACAACGCGAATACGCCCAGAACAGCGAGAGTGCGTCTGGGCGTATTCGGTGCGTGCGACATCACGCCACGATAGTCAATTACTCGAGCGGGGGCGCCGAGCGATCGATCGTCGTCGCGAGGGGCTTCTCCTTGACGAAGAGCAACAGGACAACCGCCGCGATGACCAAGGGGACGAGGTACAGGAAGATCGGCGCCAGCGCGTCGTTGTATGCACCGACGATGATCTCGCGAACCTGGCTCGGCAACTTCCAGAGGATTCCCGGGGTCAAGGAGTTCTCGTCACCACCGACCGCGCCGCCATTCGCCGGGAGTCGCTCGGCCAGGAGATTGGTCAGACGCGAGGCGAACAGGCTGCCCACGATCGCGCTGCCCAACGACGCACCGATCTGGCGGAAGAAGTTGTTCGACGCGGTGGCCGTTCCCACTTCGGCCGCGGGGAAGGTGTTCTGCACGATCAAGATCAAGATCTGCATGACGAGGCCGAGTCCGATACCCATGAGTGCGATGTAGCAACCGAAGACCAGCAGTGAGGTCGACGGCGTCAGACGTGAGAGCAGGACCAGAGCAACAGCGACGATGGATGTTCCGACGATGGGGAAGATCTTGTAGCGGCCGGTCTTGCTGACCAGCTGGCCGGACCCGATGGAGGCGACGAGCAGGCCCGCCATCATGGGAATCATCATCAATCCAGCTTCGGTGGCGTTCTTGCCTGTCACCATTTGGATGTAGGTCGGCAGGTAGGCGAGCGCACCGAACATGGCGATTCCGATGATCAGGCCGGCGACGGTGGTCAACACGAAGTTGCGCTGAGCGAACAGGTGCATCGGAATCACCGGTTCGTCGGCACGCTTTTCGACGAAGACAAAAGCCACTGCCGTCACGACGCAGCCGACGATCAACCCGATGATGACGGCCGATCCCCAGGCGTAGGTGTTTCCGCCCCAGGTCGTGAACAGGATCAGACACGTCGCTGCCGTCGCGACGAGAACCATGCCCAGATAGTCGATGCGAGGCTTGCCGAGGTTCGGCTTCCGCAGGTGCAGAAATGCCATCGCGCTCGCGATGGCGAGTAGGCCTAGGGGGATGTTGATCCAGAAGGCCCAACGCCAACCGATGCCCTCGGTGAACCAGCCGCCGAGTAGGGGACCGGCAACCGAAGCCAGTGCGAACACCCCGCCCATCGCACCCATGTACCGGCCGCGTTGCCTGGCGGGGACGACGTCGGCGATGATCGCCTGGGACAGCAGGATCAATCCGCCGCCGCCGAGTCCCTGCACGGCTCGACCAGCGATGAGTGTGGTCATGTCGTGGGACAGACCGCCGATCACCGAACCGACGATGAAAATGCTGATGGCGCCGATGAAGAGGCCCTTGCGGCCGATCAGGTCACCGAGTTTTCCGTACACCGGCATCATGACGGTCGAGGCGAGGATGTATGCCGTCGTCACCCAGACCATGTGGTTGACGCCGTTCAATTCGCCCACGATGGTGGGCAAAGCGGTACTGAAGATCATCTGGTCGAGCGAAGCCAGAAGCATCGTGATCATCAGCCCGACAAAAACGAGGATGATCGACCGTTTGTCCGGCGAGGCCTCGGTGTCGGTATGCGTGCCGTCGGGCTCGACGGTCGCAGCTTCTCGAGTGGACATGTAGTTCCTTAGTTGAGTGACGGCGGGTGCGAGAGTGTGGATCAGCTCTCGGACCTCAGTATTCGAGCCATCAGGAGTAGTGCCGGATCGAGCAAATCTGTTCTGGGGCTTGCCCGTTCACTGTTCTGCCATTTTCGGAAGACGTAACGCATCGCGGCGCCTGCGGTGATGACCGTTGCTGTGGCTTCGTCGGCAGCGGCTGTGTCCGAGTGCAGGCGGCGATACTCGGTTCTGTTCGACAACTCCCGCGTGAGGATCCGGGTGAGCGTGTCTTCAACATCGTGGAAGGTGGCCAGATGTTGTTGCAACAGCGTGGGATGACGCTCGAACAATTCGCGTCGATGCGCGAGCAGATCGGGTCGCTCGTCGACGATTTGCATCGCCGCCTCGAATACCGCGAGGGCGCCGCGCAGCGGATCGTCCGGGTGCTCGCCGATGAGCGTGAGCATGGTCGTCTCACTTGGCACGACGAGCATGAGCCCACCGATCGCTGCGTCCTTGGTGGGGAAGTAGTTGAAGAACGTGCGGGTCGACAGATTGCAGGCTTCGCAGATTTTCTCGACGGTCACTTCGTCATAGCCCAGGTCGAGAACGAGTTCGACGGCGGTGTGCTCGATCAGCTGCCTCGTCGCAATTCGTTTTCGTTCGCGCAATCCGAGAGTTTCGGTTCCCATTTCATCCATAATTGCACAGAGTGCAAAGTTTCATCGAATGCAATATTTCGCCCAAGAATGCCTCATGAAATGCAAAAATGGGGATCGGGTGCCTGGTGGATAGGATGAACCGCGTGGAAGACACCTTGCCCCCTTGCCCTGAATGCGCCGGCGAATACACCTACGAGATGGGCGCGTTGATGGTCTGCCCGTCCTGCGCGCACGAGTGGGCGCCGACCGATAGTGCCGGCGAGGACCTGGGTGTGGTGAAAGATGCCGTAGGCAACATTCTTGCGGACGGCGACACGGTGACGGTCGTCAAGACGCTCAAGGTGAAGGGCAGTCCGACCGGCATCAAGTCAGGTACGAAAGTTCGCAACATCCGCCTTGTTCAGGGTGTTGGTGACCACGACATCGACTGCAAGGTCGACGGCATCGGACCGATGCAATTGAAGTCGAGCGTCGTCAAGAAGGTGTGACCGGACAGCGATAGTTGTCGGCTCGAAATCCTGTTCAGTTTCGACGGTTCGATAGCCACAATCGAGGTGATTCTCGACCGCTCGAACGAATGGACCGAACTGTGCCGAACTCGATCTGCCTGGCGCCCGCACTCGATAACACCGCACTCGATACAGAGGAGCAGTGGAAACGCATCGTCGATGCGCTGACGCGCAGGGGTTTCCTCGGCGCCGGGCTCGGTGCCGCGGCCGCGACCTTGCTGGCAGCGGGCAGCAGTGACGAAAATGGCTTGGAGTCAGGCGGTCTCGTCACGGTGCAGGACGAGACGGGCAGTGTCGAGATCCCTTCGGATCCGCAGCGAATGGTCATCGCCCAGGTCAGCGCCATGGCGACGGTGCTCGACCTCGGTGTGCCGCCGGAGAAGATCGTCGGCGGCTTCTTCGGTCTCGAGGGTGTGAGCGGTGACGCGGTGTTGCGCACGATGCCGGAGGCTGCGAACATCCCGAACCTCGGCACGGCGGGAACGTGGAACAAGGAAGCAATCATCGGCGTGTCGCCGGATCTGATCGTCATGCTCCTGACGGCCGGAAATGCTTACGCAGCAAAGTCTTACGACGAACTCTCTGCCACAGGCGTGCCGGTGTTCGCCGGCTTCAACGGGTTCCTCACGTGGGACGAGATGAAGAAATTGGT
>NZ_CAURKP010000197.1:0-8875 GCF_963525155.1 uncultured Rhodococcus sp. | reverse complement strand
CGGCTACACCGAGTTGAGCAGGTGCGGCCGCACTGCCAGCCACCGCGCGGTGTCCTCGATCCCCTGTTCCAGGGTGAATGTCGGAACCCACCCGAGTAGTCGCAACGCACGATCGTTCGACGCATAAGCGCCGGCAGTGTCACCGGTGCGTCGGCCGGCAGCGACCACGTCGATATCTTCGCCGAGCACGTTCTCGAATGTGTGTACCAATTCCCACACCGTCGTCCCCCGCCCGCTGCCCAAGTTGACCACAGTCATGCGTGATGAATCAGCGGTGACCCGGTCGAACCTTTCCAGTGCTCGAACATGAGCGTCTGCAAGGTCCCAGACATGAACGTAATCACGCACTCCGGATCCGTCGCGCGTCGGCCAATCCGTTCCCGTAACCCTGAAAGGCGTTCCTGTCGAATATGATTCGAACAGCTTTCCTAGTGCGTGGGTCGGAGTTGCCGACGCTGTTCCGCTTCGCAGATCCGGATCTGCCCCGACCGGGTTGAAGTAGCGTAGAGATATTGCCGATAATCCTGTGGCCGCCGCAATGTCGTCGAGCATCGTTTCGAACTGAGCCTTGCTGTGCGCATAGGGACTCTGCGGTGCGATCCGCCAACGTTCGTCGACACAGCCACCGTCGCTCGGCGCGTACACCGCAGCAGAGGAACTGAACAAGAAGCGCTCACACCCGTTGCGAAGGACACTCGATACCAGCGTCAGCGACTTGGATACGTTGTTCTCGTAGTACCGTGCCGGGCTACTCACGGAATCTCCGACCACGATCAAGGCCGCACAGTGAACTGTCGCATCGATATCGGAATGATCTGCGAATACCTTGTCGAGTAGTTTCTCGTCCGCGATGTCGCCGCAGTAGAACGGGAATCTGTGCGCAAATTCGGCGCGGCCGGTCAGCAGGTTGTCGAGAATCACGACATCGATCCCGGCGTCGACGCACTTCGACGCTACGGTGCTTCCGATGAATCCCGCTCCGCCCGTGATCAGTACTTTCACGCCGCTCCCCCGGCGTCTTCGACGGCAGTCCTCGCACGACGGACGAAGTGGGACACGCGTGAGCGGGCCAAGTCCCATCCACGTAGGTCGCGCCCGTCCCGGATGGAAAGCCGATCACGGTCGAGAAAGAGCGGCACCATGACCAGATCGCGGTAGAGCGAGTGCAGGCGTGGGCGATCCGCCAACCACAGCGTCCATCGCCACCACCAACGCGCCGAGATGGTCGTCATTCCAGTACTGACGCCGAAGATCGATTCCACCGCCGCCCAGTGGACGTTCACCGCCCGACGGACATCGCGTGGCAACTGGCGTCTGGAGAGCGTCACAGCGAGTTCCGGTTCGGAAGTGAGCAGGTACCCCACGTCGAAGACACTGTTCAACGACAAATCGGCTCGAATCAAGGCCCGATCGGCAAGCCGCGCGTGAGCGATGACGTGCAGCGTCACGTCGGCCATCGCAAGGCGGGATCCTTCCGCCTCCGCGCTGATTCCTCGGACCGCGGCCTCCCGGGTCAGCGCGTGACGTGCGAACCGCGGAAGCAAGTGCGAATGGATTTCGACGGAGCCATGACGGTCGTCGCGAAGGAGTGCCGGTTCCTGGTGATCGTCGTGATCGATGGAGTCGGAGTCCACTTCGTCGGGGCGGACCATTCGGTAGCCGAAATCGAGGATCGCGTCGTTGGCCGGAACGGCATGTGCAGGGTCGACGACCAAAAGGTCGATGTCCGTCATCCGTCGAGCTGCCGGGTTCGGCCAGATTTTTCGCTCGAGAAGGGCGGCACCCTTCAGTGCAACCGTCGGAAATCCGTTGCTGTGTAACAGCTCTTGCAGTTCCACTCGCTGCGCGTCGAGGTCCGAGATCCTTATGGTGTTTCGGTGATGGACAAGGCTCAGCGTCAATTCCGGACTCGATGCGGTGGCCGAGGATTCCGACAGCATTTCCGCGAAGCTCGCAGGTAGGACCGATGCGAAGCCGGCCTCGACCGCTCGGGAGGCGAGCAGCGGCAATACCTTGTGCCTTACAGCGGCGTCGATGACTCTGGGCCAATCCTGCTGCGAACACAAGCGGATGACGTCGGCCCCACACTCGGGTTTCAACATGGAAATCAGGTACCGGGTGTCACGCATGACGCCACCAGTTCCTCCACGGTGTCGGCGCCGGTGTCGCCGTGATGTCGAATCAGTCTGTAGCACGGGGCATTCGAGAGTAGAGCGGCGATGTTTCTCAGGGTCACTCCGTGATTGTCGGACCACAGTGCGGATTGCCCGGCCAGCGACTGTATCGCTTGGGATACGGGCATCGGAGCGAGTCGAGTCGGCCCCTCGTCCCATCCATCGAGGATCAGCACCAGATCGATTCCGCGAACCGCCGAGCTGACGTTTCGTTCAGCAGGCAAGGTTGACGGGTCCAACGCCCACACCGGCGGGGCGTACGGAAGATACAGCGAATCGCGCGCTTTGATCTCCGGGAGGACGTCGAACGTACCGGCTTTGAGGTGGACCCGCCGTGGTAAGCCCACAGCTTCGGTACCACGAATGAAGACGCCTTCGTCAGCACGCAGTTGTGCACCCCGTAGGGCAAGGGCGAGCGCCAAGGTGGTCTTGCCCGCCCCGGAATGCCCGGCGATCGCCACTCTCACACCGTTGCAGTCGACCAGAGCGGCGTGCAGGCGTGTCCACTGTCGGGCGTGCGCGGCCGTCATGACATCCCGGTGCACCGTGCGGTACACGCTTTCCGCGAGCTGGAGACCGTCGAGACCGTTCAGCGTTTCACGGCTGCCGCCGATGGTCGATTCGATGGTGACGTCCCAGCGACCGAATGTCGCTCGATTCCGCTGAATCCGAACTTCGACGTTGTTGTCCGCAGGCCACGGGCTGGCAATCCGATGCTCGACGACACCGACCTCGGGTATGCGGAAACCGCGCACAATCGCGTCAACCCAAAGGTAGTGCGCCCGGAATTGTGGTACGTGGTTGCCTGTCACGGAATTCTCATGCCAGCAGACGAGAGGTGCTCAGTTGTCCGTACGTCTCGTTGACTACCGACTTCGCCTCGTGGTCAGGGATCTCGAGCACCTCTGCCACGGCCTGGACAATATCGCTGACGGTCCGGCCGTCACACAGTTCCCACACCAACGTCGCGACCGGGTTGAGGTGATGGGCAACCTCGCTGGAACTGTCGTACAGCACAACACCGTCGGTGAGATCGTTGCTCTCCACCGTCTGAGAGCGTTGCGGTCTCACACCTTCGAGTAGTTCGGTCAAGATATCTCCTTGATTCAGCGAATCCGATTTCGTTTTGGTGGTGGTCTCACAGTGCGAAGCGTCGTGAGTATTCGGATTCGATTGCGCCCGAACGAATCAGGCTGCGTGTGGAGGCGATGCCGGGCGACAGCGTCAGGCACGTGAGCGCTCCCCCGGCACTCGCATCCACCAGGTAGTCGCCCAGAGTTCGGTAGTGACCCGCCCATTGTCCGAATGCTTCGGGATCTGACTCCGGATCCGCAATCTCGTCGAGAATTCGCTCGAAGGCGCGCGAATGTACGAGAACGGCGTGGACTCCACGGTTCTCAGGACTGGTGCGCAAGAGTGCCGAACCGTCGAGCAGAGCTCCGTCCCTCGATTTCGGGTCGTGTCCGAGGTGGACGACATCCCAATCGCCGTGATCCAACTCTTCGCGGGCATGGCCAAGGATCGATGCGGCGGCATCCAGCAAACTGACGTCATCAGCAGCGATGAGGACCGAATCCCAGCCCTTCTCAGTCGCCCGAGCGAGCGCACGACGCCACGAGACGGCAAAGGCCGCGTCCTGATTCATCGCGTCCTCGAAAGCCGACACTCTTTCCACCGCTGTTACGCGCGGTAAGCGAATGAATCTATGCCAGGACGCTTTCCATCTGTCGATGTCGAGATCGAGATTCACGACGGCTATACCGAGGTCCGACTCAGAATCCTCGACAACGGGGTTGGGTTCTCCCCCTACTCGGACAGGCGACAGTGGGCGATCGAGCACAACGTCGACTGCGCCTCGCTCGAGCAGATAAGCCGCCAGTGAGAAGTCGGACGGCACGGGTCCGTTGATCCTTCGTGAGAGTTCGTCTCGCAAAGTTCCGTAGGTCGCCGCGCGAACAATCAGTGCAGCTCCGACCAGATCTTCGCCGTGTGCGTGGATGACAGCCGTATCGGCCTCGGCCGGGAGGTCGTCGACGATGTTCCGTAGCTTGTACATAACCGCGGGTTCGATCACGCGAGTCTCGTCCAGAAAAACTACCGATTTCCAGGCCAACAGAATGGCCTTGTCGATTCCGGCGACGAACGCAGACGCAGTCCTCCACACATCCGGAGCGTCGTCCTGCGACGGAATGGCACGGTGAACGGTCAGTTCGATCGACTCGCCCTCCGCCAGGCATGAACGCCACGGAGCGACTCGGCGGTCGTCGCCGAGAACGATCACTCCACCAAAGGCCAACTCGGGTCTCTGGACGCTCAGCTCCGCACGGAGACGGATCTCGGGATACGAATCACCGAGGTATTCGGAGAACTGACGATGGAGTGAATCGATGTCCCAACCGACCTCAGTCCAACCGAGCAGGTAGTTGTGAACACGATCTTCCCAGTTTATTCGATACGGGACGCCTGCCGGGCGCTCGAACCGATGGTGCCAACCGAAAGCCGGAAGGCAGACGACCTTGCCGCCGTTGATCCGGAACTTCTCGTGGATGTACCCCTCTTCACCTCCGAATCCGATGAAGTGCGAGTTCAATCCCGGCCACGCCTCACGCCTGCAGGCAAATGAGCCGAGGCCCTGCATGACGATCTCGAAAGGCACGTCCGGGTGTTGCTTCGCTCGCGGATCAACTCCCCAGGAGCCGAACATTCCGTTGCGCCACTTGGGGTCCATGTGGGTGGCCGCGATGTGCGAGGAATCCTGGGAGAGCATCGGCCCCTGGATCAGATCGTCGGTTTCCGGATTTGCATCGAAATACGCCAGCAACGCCGACAACGATCCCGGTGCCAAGATCACGTGGGAGTCGAGGACCAGGACGTACTTTCCTGTTGCCTTGCGGAACAGGACGTCCCGCACCGCAGTCGATCGAACGTCGGTGAACGGAACGTAGCGGAACCGATCGATGTAACCGGCAAACGATTCGAGCATCGGCGCCGGCAACCCCTCGGGGTTGTTGTCCAACAAGACGAATTCGACTCTGTCCAGAACCTCGCGATGATGGACCAAGATCGAGTGGATCGTGAAGTACGCGCCGTCGAAATCGTCGTAGGTCGCGATCGCGACAGTCAGATCGGCCGGTTCTCCGTGCGGCGGAGTCTCCTTCACCTGAACGGACCCCGCGCTCTGAAACTTCTTCAGAGCGCGGTGTAGCGCGACGTCGAACTCTGTCATCGTCGATGTGCTCCCTCGGAACCAGTCGCGTCGTGTCGGCTACGTGGGTTCCGTGGGATTCGTCGGCTGGGTCGGAGGGGTCGGGAAGGTCGGCTCGGTGCGAGTGGTCGGCACCGTCGGCACCGTCGGTACGGTTGGCACAGTCGGGACGGTCGGCTCCGTCGGCCCGGTCGGCTTAGCCGTCGTCGTTCCACCGGAACCTGAAGAGCTACCGGTTGATCCGGAACCTGTGGAACTTCCAGACGATCCCGAACTGCCCGAGGACCCCGAACTTCCGGACGATCCGGGGTTGCCCGGCTCGTTTCCGCCCGGCTGGGTCCCTCCCGGAGTATGGCCACCGGGCTGATTCCCGCCGGGTTGTTCACCGCCTGGTCGATTCGGATTCTGCTGGCCGCGACTTGGCACTCCGGAGAGATTCGGCGTGTCACCGGCTGCGAAGGCCGGCGCTGCACCACCGAGGCTGATCGACGTCACGACAGGCACAGTTACCGCCGAGGCCGCTAGAACTGTCTTGACGAACTTGCGTCGATCAACAGGAACATTCTGAAAAGCGTCGCCGCCCATAGCGTTTCTCCCATGCGTCCGAGACGAGGTCGTCCTCACTCGATGTCGGGCAAAACGCTAGCATCCTTCCGGCAACTTTACAGACTGAACCCGCCGAAATTTGGTTCTTATGCGAAGTTGAGACCGGACTGGGCCGACAATTCGGACGGGAGTACGACAATTCCCTCCAGTACAGGGAGCAAGTTTGTCCTGTTCCATCACCGTCAGCCGGCCGGCATCTCCCACGGCGCCACCGGAAGAGTGCTTCCGGTTTCGAGGTAGGACTTCAGGTTCGACAACACCGCCGACCATCCACCGGCTACCTCCATGCGAGCCGATTCGTCCGCCAAATCGGTGTGCTTGACGGTCAGTCGCACGATCGCGCCGAAGGCTTCGATGTCGAAACTCACCCGAGAGATGTCGACGCCCGGTTCGCCGTTCGGATCAGCCCAGGTGGTGACCAACCTCGACGGAGGATTGCTCTCGACTACGGTGCCGACTACATCGGCAATGTTCGAACCGTCGATCCGGCGGTGCTCCCAGGTCGATCCCGGCTGCCAGTCGGAGACGTTGCTGTGTCCCCAATACTCTGCGGTGGCCTGTGCGTCGGTGAGCGCTTTCCAGACGTTGTCCGCCGTGCTCGCAATGTAGGTGACGTACACAAAACTGGGCTTGTCGGTCATGGCTTCCTCCGCGATTTTTTTGACGGTACTGAGCGCACGAAGGCGCGGTACCTCGAACTTGTTGATCCACCGCTCTCGAATCTCCTCGAGCGCAACGGGATTGAGATAGTGAAGCTTTGCCCTCCCCTGTCGGACCGTGCTGATCAGATTGGCGTCCTCGAGCATGGTGAGGTGTTGAGTGACAGCTTGCCGACTCATGTCGAGGCTGTCGCACAGCTCACCGAGCGACTGACCGTTGGCTACGAACAAGCGGTCCAGGAGAAGCCTTCGTGTGGGATCGGCCAGTGCTTTGAAGGCTGCATTCATCCGGTCGTTCACAACTTCACAATATGCAAGCATTTACTTGCATGTCAACGGTTGGGCGTGCCGGGTTTCGAAAGTTGGGACAGATGAGGTGTGATGTCTCTAGGCAGATGTGATCTGAATCCCGGATTACACCGTAAGAGAGGTTGGGCACATGGACTGGGCAGCAATTGGAGTGGGTGTCGGGTATGCCTCGGTGGCCCTGTCGATCCTGGTTTTCGTCGGCGGGTGCATCGCACTGTTCATCTTGTCCGTCCGCCAGTAGCCGACACCTCGACAAAGTGGTGATCACCCCGGGGTCCGGCCAAGCCGATCACCTCGGGAGTGATCACCCTCGAGGCCGCTTGATCGATTCGGACCCGCCGGCGCGCGTCGGACTGCTCGCAGAGAAGCTCGGCCGCGGTGGGACTACCGTAGGACTGTCGCCTAGAACTCGAGGAGTACGGAATGAGCATCCAGTCGGTTGAACCGCACCGCCACCGCGTAGTGGTGATCGGTTCCGGCTTCGGAGGATTGTTCGGCACTCAGGCTCTCAAAAAAGCCGATGCCGACATCACGATGATCGCGCGTACAACCCACCATCTGTTTCAGCCGCTCCTCTATCAAGTTGCGACCGGCATCCTCTCGGTCGGTGACATCGCTCCCGCCACGAGACTGGTGCTGCGCAAGCAGAAGAACGCACAGGTACTGCTCGGTGAGGTCGAGACCATTGATCTCGAGAATCAGACCGTGACCTCGCGCCTGCTCGAACGCGTCACTGTTACGCCGTTCGACAGTCTGATCGTGGCAGCCGGTGCCGGTCAGTCGTACTTCGGCAACGACCAGTTCGCGGAGTTCGCCCCCGGAATGAAAACGATCGACGACGCCCTCGAACTGCGCGGACGAATCCTCGGGGCCTTCGAACAGGCCGAACTGTCGGACGATCCCGCCGAGCGTGCGCGCTTGCTCACCTTCGTCGTTGTCGGCGCCGGCCCCACCGGCGTGGAGTTGGCCGGGCAGATCGCCGAGCTTTCCCGTCGAACGCTGGACGGCGCGTTCCGCAAGATCGATCCGCGTGAAGCGCGCGTCGTGCTCCTCGACGGCGCCCCTGCCGTGTTGCCCGTGTACGGCGGGAAGCTCAGCCGCAAGGCTGCCGAGACGCTCGAGAAGCTCGGCGTCGAGATCCAGCTCGACGCGATGGTCACCGACGTGGACAACGACGGTCTGATCATCAAGGAGAAGGACGGCACGCTTCGCCGTATCGAGTCGCAGTGCAAGGTGTGGTCCGCCGGCGTGCAGGCCAGCCCCCTCGGCAAGCAGCTCGCAGAACAGAGCGGCGGAGAAACCGACCGCGCCGGCCGCGTCATGGTCAATCCCGACTTGTCTCTGCCCGGGCACCCCAACGTCTTTGTCATCGGCGACATGATGTCGCTCGACAAGCTTCCCGGTTTGGCTCAGGTTGCCATGCAGGGTGGCAAGTACGCGGCCAAGCAGATCAAAGCGTCACTGGACGGCAAGTCCCCGTCGGAACGAGTTCCGTTCAAGTACTTCGACAAGGGCAGTATGGCAACGATCTCGCGCTTCAGCGCGGTAGCCAAGGTGGGCAAGCTCGAGATCAGCGGCTTCATCGGGTGGGTTGCCTGGCTGGCAATTCACCTCCTCTACCTCGTCGGATTCCGTTCCCGTGCCTCGACGCTGTTGTCGTGGGCGGTGACGTTCTTCGGGCGTGGCCGTGCTCAGATGGCGTCCACCGAGCAGCAGGTCTTCGCGCGAAACGCGATGGGCGAGTTGGAGAAGAAGAACAAGGAAGCGACGGAGTCCGGCAGCGCTTCGAATGGCGAAGCCAAGAAGGCTGCCGGCAAGCAGCAGAAGGCCGCCGGCTGAATCAACACCTGAGTGACCGGCGGTGGGGGGGGGGGGGGGGGGGGTGGCCCACCGCCCCCCCCGCCGGGGGGGGAGCGGCGGGG
>NZ_CAURKP010000196.1:0-8949 GCF_963525155.1 uncultured Rhodococcus sp. | reverse complement strand
TCTGCGAGCAGTGCGGGCGCCGCATGATCGTTCAGGTCAGCCCTGACGGATGGTGGGCGAAATGCTCCCGACACGGTGTCGTCGACTCGATCGACGTCGCCCGCAGGTAGCGTCACTCTGTGTGATCTCTCTTCGGCAGACTCGTCTGCGCACCGCGATCGTGATCGCCGCAACCATTGCGGGCGTGAGCGTGCTCGTCGGTGTGCTGTGGGCGTTCTTGGCTCCGGCCGAGCACCTGTTGGTGGTGTCCGAGGGGCGCGGCGTCGCGTTGACGGGTGAGAGCCTTCATCAGTTCGACGCGAGCGCCGTGTTCATCTGGCTGGCACTGATCGTCGGTGTGCTGTCGGCGGTGGCGGCCTGGTTGGCACGCCTGAGTCGAGGTCCTTATGCCCTGGGCGGGTTGATAGTCGGTTCAGTGGCAGGTGCCGGACTGATGGCACTCGTGGGTTCGGGCGTGACAAAACTGCGTTTCCCTACGGCCGACAATCCGGCGGTCGGGGAGATCATCGCGCGGGCCCCGAACGTCGGAACTTTGCTCGTGCTTCTGTTTCAGCCGCTCGCGGCGTGCGTCGTGACATTGGTTCTTGCAGTGCTCAATCCGTACGACGACCTCGGGGTGGGGGACCACCCGGAATCCGGGGATCCGGAATCTGGGGATCCGGCCACCGACACCGAACAGGCCGAAGTCGAGAGCCAGCCGAAACTTCCGTAACTGTTGCGTCGCTACGCCGCAGAGGTCGACGAGCGCTTGGTTTCGGTTTTCATTCGCACG
Source organism: uncultured Rhodococcus sp. (assembly GCF_963525155.1). Lineage (NCBI taxonomy): Bacteria > Bacillati > Actinomycetota > Actinomycetes > Mycobacteriales > Nocardiaceae > Rhodococcus > uncultured Rhodococcus sp. The sequence goes on along the minus strand of NZ_CAURKP010000196.1, from coordinate 8,177 downwards.
TCACCCAACAGTCGCCCGGAAATCAGCGCGCCCAACCGGCGGGTTGCGAAGCGAGTGCTGATCGAGGACACCCAGTTCGGCAGTCCCGATACAACGGTCGGCGGCGCGTAGCGTCGATCCAGTGCTCGGAAAGCGGTGTCCACCACCTGAGTTGCCGTCTGCATTCGCCCGACCGCCGCGTCTTCGGAGCCGACTACGTCGAAGAACTCGGTGCGCGTCGGACCGGGGCACACCGCCAATACAGTCAATCCGCTGCCGCGAGCTTCGGCCCAGAGTGCTTCGGTGAAGTTGAGTACAAACGCCTTGGACGCGCCGTAGACGGCCATGCCCGGTGTCGGCTGGAACGACGCTGTGCTGGCGATGTTGACCAGTGCTCCGCGGCCGGTGAGAAGGTCGGGCAGGAATGTGTGTGTCAGCTCGACCAGCGTGGCGATGTTGAGTTGAATTTCGGACGTGACGCGCTCGAGATCTTCGTCCACGAATGCCCCGTGTGTTCCGAATCCGGCGTTGTTGATCAGCGAGTCGACGGTGATGCCACGGTTTGTCAGCTCCTGGTGCAGCGATGCACCGACGCCGGGTGCGGCCAGGTCGGCGGGCAGGACTGTCACGATGATGCCGTGGACGCCACGGAGTTCGGTGGCGAGTGCCTCGAGGCGGTCGGCCCGCCTGGCGACCAGAACCAGGTTTGCGCCGCGAGCGGCAAAGCGATGAGCGAATTCCACTCCGAGCCCAGCGCTGGCTCCGGTGATGAGGACGGTGGTTCCGGCTACGTCGATGGCCATGGTGGCTCCTTCGGTTCGGGTGATCCCAAATGTAGGCACTGACACCATAGTTGTCAATGACAACATTTTGATATGGTGCCACCATGCCCGCCCACGAACAGCCGTATCATCACGGCAGCCTGCGACAGGAACTCCTGGCGTCGGCCGAAGCAACACTCGAACGAGATGGCGTCGACAAGTTGTCGCTGAGGCAACTCGCGCGTGAGGCGGGCGTGAGCCACGCGGCTCCGGGCAAGCACTTTCGTGATCGCCAGGCTTTGCTCGATGCCTTGGCCGAAAGTGGATTCCATCGGATGACCGGTGCGCTCGAGCGGGCAGTCGCGGATGCTCCACCGACCGCGAGGGCCCGGTTCTCCTCGCTCGCCAATGCCTACGTGGATTTTGCGCTGGAGCATCCGGGCCTGCTCTCTCTGATGTACAGCAACAAGCATGCGCCGGGCGCCGACGAAACTGTCGTCAACGCGGGGCACGCGACGATGGACCTGACCGTCCGGCTCGTTTCGGAAGCTCAGGCCGCAGGTGACATTGCCGCCGGTGATCCGGAAAGCATTGCGCTGGTTGCCTTTGCGACGTTCCACGGCGTCGCGACGCTTGCTGCGGGCGGAATGTTGGGCGACGTGCCGGTGGGCGAGGTCGTGAACGCGGCCTCGACGGTCTTCTGGGCGGGCCTTTCCAGGGCTGTCTGAGGTGGGGCGCGCAATTCCCCAGAGTTCTCACAGAACCAGCACAAGGGAAGCACAAGATTGCGGACTTACATAGGAGTCAAGAAGATTGATTCCGAGTGGAGGTTCGGCAATGAGTGTTTCAGAGATCGCCCCCAACAGGGGAGTTGTACTTGTCACGGACATCGGATTCGAGCACGGTGCGCGCACGGCCGCCGAGTTTCTCGACGCTGGTTGGAGCGTGGCAGTCACGGCGCGGACGGTCACCGAATTGGTTCGCGTCATGGCGGGAAAACCTGCCCATCGCTTCTTTGCGATTGTCGCCGATCCGACGGATCGCTGGCAGGCCGATCGGATTCTCGATCGGGTGACGACTCGGTTCGGTGTAATCAACCGGGTCATCGATCCGGCCGGCGCCGTGACCTCGGTGTGGCTGCAGCGCGGAAGTCTCGAAGCTGTTGCCTGACAGTGCGATCGGTGTCAGCTTGGCGGCCGTAGTGCGGCGAATTCGTCGGTGACCCGCAAGGTGGAGTCGGTGAAACGGTACAGGGCGGGTGGACGTCCACCCGACTTGCCGGACGGTGCGGTGTTGCCGGTGGGAGTCAGAACGCCTCGACGCCCCAGCACGCGTTGCAAGTTGGTGGCATCGACCTGGTAACCGAGGGCAGCGCAGTAGATTTCGCGCAGTGTCGACATCGCGAACTCTTCCGGGGCCAGCCCGAATGCGATGTTGGTGTACGAGAGTTTCGCGGCAAGTCGATTGCGCGCGTGCCGTACGACGGTTCCGTGGTCGAACGACATCTCCGGCAACTTCGAAACCGGGTGCCAGGCCGTGTCCGGTGGCAGTTGTGGGTCGGCGCTGAGGGGAACGAGTCCGAGGAAGGTCGACGCGATGCGGCGCGGACCCGGCACGCGCTGTGGATCACTGAAGACGGAGAGCTGTTCGAGGTGGGCGACCTTTCGTAGGTCGACCTTCTCGGCGAGGAGTCGTCGAGCGGAGGTCGTCAGGTCCTCGTCGTCGCGCAAAGTGCCCCCGGGCAGGGACCACGTGCCCTTCTGTGGGTTGAGTGCACGCTGCCACAGCAGCACGGCCAACTCTTCACGCCCTTGCGGGCAGTGATCGCCGTCACCTGCGGCGATGCTTGCGGGGAAGGTGCGAACTTGGAACACCGCTGCAAGCACTTCGTGGGTGGTGTTACTATTGGGCACGTTTTCGATCCTAAGTCGAAAACCTCGAATACGGAAATCCGGGCCAGCCCGTCCGGATTTGAACTGGGTGACGAGCCCGGGTTCACGGTGAAGGAGAACGCCATGACGACCACGACGTTATGGGAGGGATCGGCCTCGCAGATTCACGACGGCCCCGGCGGATACAACGGAGTCGAAGCGACCCCCGAGTGGGCCGCCGAGATCAAACGTCTGGCTCGCGAACGCGGCGCGACGATTCTTGCGCACAACTACCAGCTGCCTGCGATTCAGGACGTCGCCGATCATGTCGGTGACTCCCTGGCGCTGTCGCGAATTGCTGCCGAGGCGCCCGAGGACACGATTGTCTTCTGCGGTGTGCACTTCATGGCCGAGACCGCGAAGATCCTGTCGCCGTCCAAGACCGTGCTGATCCCGGACGAGCGAGCCGGCTGCTCTCTGGCCGACTCGATCAATGCCGAGCAGCTTCGTGAGTGGAAGGCCGACAACCCGAACGCGCTGGTGGTGTCGTACGTGAACACAACCGCAGAGGTGAAGGGTCTCACCGACATCTGCTGCACCTCGTCCAATGCCGTCGACGTGGTCAACTCGATCGATCCCGACCGCGAGGTTCTGTTCCTGCCGGACCAGTTCCTGGGAGCTCACGTCAAGCGCGTGACGGGCCGTACCAACATGCAGATCTGGGCTGGTGAGTGCCACGTGCACGCCGGCATCAACGGTGACGAGCTGACGGCCAAGTCCAAGTCGCACCCGGACGCCGAGCTGTTCGTGCACCCTGAATGTGGTTGCGCCACTTCGGCTCTGTACCTCGCCGGCGAAGGCGCGGTCCCCGCGGACAAGGTCAAGATTCTCTCCACCGGCGGAATGCTCGACGCTGCCCGCGTCACCAAGAGCAAGCAGGTTCTGGTTGCGACCGAGATCGGGATGCTGCACCAGTTGCGTAAGGCGGCGCCCGACGTCGATTTCCAGGCCGTCAACGACCGCGCGTCGTGCCCGTACATGAAGATGATCACGCCTGCCGCGTTGCTTCGCTGCCTTCTCGAGGGCAAGGACGAGGTCCACGTCGATCTCGAGATGGCCAAGCGTGCACAGAAGTCGGTGCAGCGCATGATCGAGATCGGTAATCCGGGCGGCGGCGAGTGACCAGCCCTGCCGGGCGTTTCGCCTGGGAGGCTCATGCCGACCTGGTCGTCGTGGGAGGCGGTGTCGCGGGCCTCACCGCCGCGCGCACCGCTTCTCTGCGCGGACTGAAAGTACTCACGGTCAGCAAGGGCGGTCCGACGGACACCGCGACTCAGTACGCGCAGGGCGGCATCGCGGTCGTCGACGATCTGAATACCGATTCCGTCGAGTCGCACGTTTCGGATACGTGTGAGGCCGGCGTCGGTTTGTGCGACGAGGAAGCTGTCTATTCCATCGTCGAAGCTGGTCACGACGCTGTTGCTGCGCTGGCCGCGTTGGGAGCGGTCTTCGATCGCGGGCGAGACGGCGAGGTGTCGCGCACCCGCGAGGGTGGGCACAGCACGCGTCGGATCATCCATGCCGGCGGCGACGCCACTGGCGCGGAAGTGCAGCGTGCTCTCAATGCTGCCGGGCTCCCCGTTCTGTTCGGTGCAGCGGCAGTCCAGGTGGTGACCAACCGGCGTGGGGTGTGCGGACTCATCGTCTCCTCGCCGGAAGGCCTCGGAGTGATCCATGCGCCCGCGGTGCTGCTCGCTACCGGCGGACTCGGTCAGCTGTATGCCTGCAGCACAAATCCGCCCGGAGCGACTGCCGACGGAATCGCGTTGGCACTCGAAGCCGGTGCGGCGATTGCGGACCTGGAGTTCGTTCAGTTCCATCCGACGGTGCTCTTCACTCCGGGCGGGGTAGGCCGCCGACCCCTGATCAGTGAGGCGGTCCGCGGCGAGGGCGCGATTCTTGTCGACACCAACGGTGATTCGGTCACCGCAGGTGTTCATCCGCTGGGTGATCTCGCCCCGCGTGACGTGGTCTCGAGGGCAATCGCAGCACGACTACGCGATCTCGGCACTGATCACGTCTATCTCGACGCTCGCAAGCTCGACGGTTTCGATTCGAGATTCCCGACCATCACGGCGTCCTGCCTCGAAGCGGGCATCGATCCACGCACCCAATTAATTCCGGTCGCGCCGGCCGCGCACTATTCGTGCGGCGGAGTCGCCACCGACGTCCATGGACGAACGGGAGTGCCTGGTCTCTACGCAGCAGGCGAAGTGGCTCGCACGGGATTGCACGGCGCGAATCGTCTTGCGTCCAACAGCCTTCTCGAGGGTTTGGTAGTCGGGGAGCGTGCAGGAATCGCAGCTGCCGAGCGTCGCGAGGTTCATGCCGAAGTGGTCAACGTGGTGCGCAAGCCGATGCCGATCCTGCCGCGAGAGACCGTGCAGTCCGTCATGACGGCACACGCGTCGGTGGTTCGCGACGGAGGCGGTCTCCAGATTGCGCGAGCCGCGCTTGCCGACGCCGAACAGACAGTGGCGGTGGCTGCTCCGGACCTCGAAGACGCGGCGCTCACGTTGACCGCGACTGCATTGGTCGACGTGGCCGTGGCGCGAACCGAGAGCCGTGGCTGCCATACCCGCACCGACTATCCTGAAACAGATCCGAATCAGCGTCGCAGCACTCGGATCAAGATGGGTGCCGATGGAGCGCTAGAAATACCCGACATGTTGTTGACAGGAGTTCATTGATGACCGAGCAGAAGATCCTGCCCGCGCCGCTCGACCGTGACGAGCTGCTCACATTGGTCAGGCTCGCTCTGGACGAGGATCTGCGCTATGGCCCCGACATCACTTCTACCGCAACGGTTCCCGCCGATGCGGTCGCGAAGGCGTCGGTCGTCTCACGCTCCTCGGGTACTGTCGCCGGCATCGACGTCGGACTGCTTGTTCTCGACGAGGTGATCGGCGCGGGTAACTACGAGGTCGTTGATCGGGTGGCCGACGGAACTCGGGTTGCGCCAGGTCAATCGGTGCTCACCGTTGTCGCGCCCACCCGCCGACTTCTCACGGCAGAGCGCACGATGCTCAACCTCGTCTGCCATCTCTCGGGAATCGCCACGGCGACATCACAGTGGGTCGACGCCATCGCCGGCACTCATGCCAAAGTGCGGGACAGCCGAAAGACACTGCCCGGACTGCGTTCTCTGCAGAAATATGCAGTCCACGTGGGCGGAGGCGTCAACCACCGTATGGGATTGGGTGACGCGGCGTTGATCAAGGACAACCATGTTGCTGCTGCCGGTTCGGTGGTCGCAGCACTTCGTGCGGTCCGTGAGCTCGCCCCGGACATCGAGTGCGAAGTTGAGGTCGACAACCTCACTCAGCTCGATCAGGTGCTGGCGGAGAACGTGGAACTTGTTCTGCTGGACAACTTCCCGCTGTGGCAGACGCAGATCGCGGTCCAGCGCCGAGACGCTGTTGCTCCAGAAACCAAACTCGAGTCATCCGGTGGTCTCACCATCGACGTTGCCGCAGAGTACGCCCGAACCGGCGTCGACTACCTCGCTGTAGGTGCCTTGACACACTCGGTGACGGTCCTCGACCTCGGGCTCGACATGTAGGTGCCGCTATTGCTCGGCGTCCAGCAGTTGTGGGACGGCCGAGCGAAGCGCGTTTGTCACGGTTGTGACCGCCGGGTGAGCGTCGGAGCCCGCTCGGTGTGCAATCTTGGTCCTTCGTCGAATGGGCATCGGCGTCAGGCGCACACCTAGCGGCGGATGGATTGTTCCGAGTTCAGGAACCAGCGAAACACCCTGTCCCGCAGCGACGAGGGCGAGAACGGTGGCGAATTCGTCGATGTGGTGTCGCACTTTCGGGGTGAATCCAGCTGCCTGGCATGCGCGAATAGTCATTGCATGACAAGCAGTTCCGGGAATTGCGGTAATCCAGGGACGTTCTACGCAGTCGGTCAGCGATGCGACAGCGTCGTGGGGATCTGACTCGATGTCACTCGATGCGAGGTACACGGCTTCGCTGCACAGCGGCAATGTCGTCAGGCCCGGTTCGGTGGGGCGAGGGACGAAGTCGTAGTCGTGAATCAATGCCAAGTCCAGAGTCCCAGCTCGTAGGTCGTCGGCGACGTCCGCCGGGTCGATCTCCGAAACCATCGGTTCCAACCCGGGATGCTCGCGAGACAGGGCGATCAATGCCGCCGGGAGGATCGCCCGTGCCGCGGTCGGGAACGTTCCGATGCGCAGCGGCCCCGCCAGTCCACGACGTGCGTCGACCAATTCACCTGACGCCTGCTCCAGGCGTTGCAGGATGGCTTCGGCATGACGTGCGAGGTTCTCACCGGCGGGTGTGAGTCGGACGCGACGGCCTGTTCGTTCCAGCAGCGGCACGCCGGCTTCACGTTCGAGGACGGCCAACTGCTGCGACACCGCGGAGGGACTGAACGACAGCGCCTCGGCAACGGCAACGATGGTTCCGCGCAGCGCTAGTTCGCGCAAGAGCTTCAGTCGGCGAACATCGAGCATCAGCTCAGCTTACGCTCGACGATGGAAATGCGAACTAGACCTACAAGGTTTGTTCGGTGAGGCTGAGTTCTATGACTACGACTCGAGTTGACCTGGCCGGAATCCATGTTCCACTGATCACGCCCTTCGAGAGCGACGGTCGTATTGCAACCGATGCACTCGAACAGCTTGCGCACCAGGTCCTCTCCGAGGGTGCGGTCGGACTCGTTGCGCTGGGGACTACAGCGGAAGCCGCAACACTCACCGAGCAGGAGAGAGTGACCGTTCTGGATATCTGTGCGAATGTGTGCCGTGCGAGAGGCGCGACGTTGATCGTCGGCGCGGGCAGTAACGACACGGCGGCCAGTGCGCAGGCGCTCGGGAGGCTGGCTCGGTGGCCTGAGGTCTCGGCGGCGTTGGTGCCGGTTCCCTCCTTCACGAGGCCGTCGAAAGCCGGTGTGGTGGCGCATTTCGCGCATCTGCAGTCGTCGAGCCCAGTGCCGCTGATCGTCTATCACGTGCCGTACCGGACTGCGTGCGATCTGGACAGCGGCACTTTGCAGGAGGTGGGTACTTTGCCCGGGGTTGTTGGTGTGAAGTATGCCGCGGGCGGTATCGACGCAGCTGCCGTCGAACTCTTCGCGGATCTTCCAGGCGACTTCGCCGTACTGGCGGGGGATGATCTATTTCTCGCGCCTCTTCTGGCCTTGGGTGCGGCCGGTGGCATCTTGGCGTCCGCTCATGTGTCGACCGCTGAGTTCGTCCGCTTGGTAAAAGCTTGGGACAGTGGCGATGTGGACGGCGCCCGTGACCTCGGGCGGAGTTTGTCGAAGCTGTCCGGAGCTCTGTTTTCCGAACCGAACCCGACTGTGATCAAGGGCGTATTGCATGCGTTGGGACAGATTCCGACTCCCAATGTTCGACTGCCGTTGCTACCTGCGGGTGACGAATCGGTAGCGCGGGCGCTCGAGGTTTACCGCTCTTGACTCGAACGGGTGTTCGAGTATGATTTGGGGAGGGGATCGGGGGATTCAATGAGCGTCTTGTTGT
>NZ_CAURKP010000195.1:0-8964 GCF_963525155.1 uncultured Rhodococcus sp. | reverse complement strand
GGTCTACAGTGGCGATCACACAGCCCTTCACGTGACGCGAAACCCTTGCGTCACACATGTTCGCAGGAGCGCGCAATGGCACCCGCCGCCGCAGGATATTTTCGTCGACTGACCCAGCGTCTGACCGAGGACGTCGACCAGTTGGACGCCCAGGAGATGGCCGAGTCCAACAAGGCTTCCGGAGGTCAGAAGGCATGCGATTGTCGTCGCGGTGAAGAAGTCACGATGGTGGGCCGACTCCGCAGCGTCGACGCGTGTCCCAAGTCGGGAAATGCCAGTATCGAGGCCGAGTTCTTCGATGGCACCGAGGTGATCAATCTCGTCTGGATCGGGCGTCGCCGGATCCCGGGAATCGAGACCGGTAAGACCCTGCTGATCCGCGGTCGTGTGGGCGAGCGTGACGGTCGCAAGGCGATCTTCAACCCTTACTACGAACTGCGCGGCGAATAGGCGCGTTTCCCGCATTTACCGTGCAACTCGGTGACTGTGGCACCCTCGACAGGTGACTGAAACACAACAGCGATCGGTAATCGACCAACTCGGCGGGCTGAGTGGTCTGATCTATTCGTCTTTGCCGATTCTGATTTTTGTCCCGGTCAACAGCATCTGGAATCTCACCGCGGCAATCTGGGCCGCATTGGGCGTCGCTGTCGCTATCGCGGCCTGGCGCCTCTTCCGCAAGGATTCCCTCCAACCCGCTATTTCCGGTTTTCTCGGAGTCGGAGTTTCCGCATTCATCGCCTACCGCACCGGCGACGCCAAAGGATATTTCCTCTTCGGTATCTACACGAGCCTCGCCTACGGTGCGGTCTTCCTGATTTCGATCCTCGTACGCTGGCCCCTCGTCGGAATCATCTGGGGTTATCTCAACGGGCACGGCAATCTCTGGCGCAAGCACAGCTCCGCCGTCCGGCTCTACGACGTCGCGACGGCAGCGTGGGCGTTGGTCTTCGGTGCGCGGTATCTCGTTCAGTCACAGCTCTACGACACCGACCACACCGGATGGCTCGCAGTCGCGCGTATCGGCATGGGTTGGCCGTTGACCGGTTTGGTGCTGCTCGTGACGGTCTGGGCTGTGCGTAAGGCCGATCGCATCGTCGAGCCTGAACCGGTTGTGGAGCCCGAAAGCAGCGAGCCCACCGCCACGGACGCAGGGTCCGAAGAGGTGGGCTCGGTGAATCTGACGAAGCCGCGCGAAGACCGCGATCTCAGCTGATCAGGTCCTGGTACTCGGGGTGCTTGTCGAGGAACTTCACGACGTACGGGCACACCGGGTGAACCTTGAGGCCGCGTGCTCGTAGGTCGTCCAGAGCCTGGCGGACGAGAACCCCGGCCAATCCGAAACCTTCGAAGGCGGGGTAGATCTCGGTGTGGTTGAACGAGACGACGTCACCGGAGGTGGTGTAGTCCTCGATCCCAGCGAGGTCGCCGTCGGCATGGATCTCGTACCGGCTCTGGGCTGGATTGTCGGTGACTACGGTGTTTTCGGGCGCTTGTGCCATGTGATTCCCTTTCGTCGTCAGTGTGTTCGTCGGTCAATTCTCCAGGCGGAGTGCAACGCGCAACTGATCCTCGGCGTCGACGGCCGCAACGAAGAGCAGTTCGTCCCCGCCTTCGATGGGATCGTCCATCTGCGGGACGATCACGCGTCCGCCACGCAGGATGGTGACCAGTGCGCAGTCTCGCGGAAGTTCGAGTTTCTTGACGGCTTTTCCGGCAAGAGGTGTGTTGTCGGGCAACGTGATCTCGACGAGGTTGGCCTGTCCCTGCCGCAGTGTCATCAGTTTGACCAGGTCACCGACCGAGACGGCCTCTTCGACGAGCGAAGCGAGCATCCGCGGTGTCGAGACGGCGACGTCCACGCCCCAGGACTCGTCGAAGAGCCACTCGTTGCGGGGATCGTTGACGCGGGCGACAACTCGGCGAACACCGAACTCGGTTTTCGCGAGCAGGCTGAGGACCAGGTTTGCCTTGTCGTCTCCGGTCGCGGCAATCACGACCTCGTACGACTCCATCGACGCGTCCTCGAGTCTGCTGAGTTCGCAGGCGTCCGCGTGCACCCACTTCGCCTCGGGCACCGACTCCGGTTCGATGTGATCGAGTTTGCGTTCGATCAGCATGACGTCATGTGAGCTTCGAATCAGCTCTCGCGCAATGGAACGGCCTACGGCGCCGGCTCCGGCGATGGCGACCTTCATCGAGAACTTCCAATCACGTTGTAGTGCAACACAGTCGCAGTCTTGTTGTGGGGGGCGGCGTACGGATCAGTCATCTGCGGCCTCCCTCAGTCGTCGCTCGGCGGCGGGTTGCCGGCCAGTGCGACAGCTTCGGCGACGGTTCCCGACACGGCGGCGATGTAGACCTGATCGTCGGCCTGAATGACAGTCTTGCGGTCGGGGAGAATGCCGGTCCCGAAGCGGATGATGAAGGCGACTCTCGAACTGGTCGCGCCCTCGAGGAGCGCGATCGGCTTGCCCGCCCAATCCTCGTGCAGGGCAAGTTCGGTGATGGCGACAGTGCCCGAAGGATCGCGCCACTTCGCAGTCTGACTTTCCTTGGTCAACGTGTGCAGGAAACGATCTGTCGACCACGGCACGGTGGCGACCGTGGGAATGCCGAGTCGCTCGTAAACGGCGGCACGCTTGGCGTCGTAAATACGTGCGACGACGCGTTCGACGCCGAAAGTCTCGCGTGCGACTCGCGCTGCGATGATGTTGGAATTGTCTCCCGAGGACACCGCGGCAAAGGCGTCGGCCCGCTCGATTCCCGCCCGGACCAGCACGTCACGGTCGAACCCCATTCCCAGAACCTTGGTTCCCGGGAAGTCGAGATCGAGACGCAGAAACGCACTCTGATCGCGGTCGATGACGGCGACCTCATGTCCGATCCTGGTCAGAGACGCGGCGAGGGAAGAACCCACTCGACCGCACCCCATGATGACGACATACACGCCCTACTCCGTTCATGGACCCTCATGGCGCGATTGCACGCCGAATCGAACGGTACAGCCCCTCACGGGAAGAGCAAGTACAACGGTCGCTCGCGTGCCGGTTGTCACGACAAAAGGTGAAGTTGGGGCTCTGATGACTCCGAATCGGGCGAGACGGCTTACGCTTTGCACGTGTCTAAGCTCTCGACCGCTACCAAGCGGCTCCTGCTCGGTCGGCCGTTCCGAAGCGACAAACTCGGGCACACGCTGCTACCCAAGCGAATTGCACTACCGGTCTTCGCGTCCGACGCGATGTCGTCCGTCGCGTATGCCCCCGAAGAAATCTTCCTGGTTCTCTCCGTCGCGGGTATTTCCGCGTATGCGTACACACCCTGGATCGGATTGTCCGTCGCCATCGTCATGGCTGTGGTGGTGGCGAGCTACCGCCAGAACGTCCACGCATACCCCTCCGGTGGCGGCGACTACGAGGTCGCGACGGTCAACCTCGGCCCGACCGCCGGTCTGACCGTCGGTAGTGCGCTGATGGTCGACTACGTGCTGACGGTCGCCGTGTCGATCTCGTCGGCGGCGTCGAACATCGGCTCGGCTCTGCCGTTCGTCGCGCAGCACAAGGTGTTGTTCGCGGTTGCGGCGATCGTGTTGCTGACCGCGGTCAACCTTCGCGGTATCCGTGAATCGGGGACCGCGTTCGCAATTCCGACCTACGCATTCATCGTCGGTATGTTCCTGATGCTCGGGTGGGGATTCTTCCGGATCTACGTCCTAGGCGAGGATGTGCACGCGGAATCGTCGTCGTTCACGCTCAACGCCGAGGATTCGCATCTGTACGGAATTGCCTTCGCGTTCCTGATCGCCCGCGCATTCTCCTCGGGCTGTGCCGCACTGACCGGCGTCGAGGCCATCAGCAACGGCGTACCGGCGTTCCAGAAGCCGAAGTCGCGCAACGCTGCCACGACCTTGCTGCTGCTCGGGTCGATCGCCATCGTCCTGCTGATGGGCATCATCATCCTGGCTCAGAAGATCGGCATCGTCTACGCACACAATCCGCAGGAACAGCTGGTCGGAGCGCCGGAGGGCTACCATCAGAAGACCTTGATCGCGCAGATCGCCGAAGCCGTGTTCAGTGGTTTCCCGATCGGTTTCTTCTTCATGGCGATCGTCACGGCACTGATCCTGGTTCTGGCCGCGAACACCGCGTTCAACGGATTTCCGGTACTCGGATCGATCCTGGCGCAGGATCGGTACCTACCGCGTCAGCTGCACACGCGCGGCGACCGACTGGCATTCAGCAACGGAATCCTCTTCCTCTCCGGTGCTGCCATCGCATTCGTCGTGGTGTTCGGCGCCGAGGTCACCAAGCTCATCCAGTTGTACATCGTCGGCGTCTTCGTCTCGTTCGTGCTCAGCCAGACGGGCATGATCAAGCACTGGACTCGGCATCTGAAGTCCGAGACCGACAAGGCGCAGCGGGCCCGTATGCAGCGCTCGCGAGTGATCAATTCGATCGGTCTGGCAATGACCGCCACCGTCTTGATCATCGTTCTGATCACCAAGTTCGCTGCCGGCGCATGGATCGCCATCGTCGCGATGGTCGCGATCTTCATCGTGATGAAGATGATCCGCAAGCACTACGACAGCGTCGCAGCCGAGCTCGAGGAGCAGGAGTGGGACGGCGTACTGCCCAGCCGCACGCACTCGATCGTGCTCGTCTCGAAGTTGCACATGCCGACGATGCGAGCTCTCGCCTACGCGCGAGCCACGCGACCGGACACCCTCGAAGCCATCACGGTCAACGTCGACGAGCCGGACACCCGCGCACTCGTGCGGGAGTGGGAGAAGAGTGACGTGACGGTTCCGCTCAAGGTGATCGAGTCGCCGTACCGCGAAATCACCAAGCCGGTTCTCGACTACGTCAAGCGTGTACGACGCGATGCTCCGCGTGATGTCGTCACCGTCTTCATTCCCGAGTACGTCGTCGGACACTGGTGGGAGCAGATCCTGCACAATCAGAGCGCGCTTCGTCTGAAGAGTCGTCTGCTTTTCCAGCCCGGCGTGATGGTGACGAGCGTTCCGTGGCAGCTGAGTTCGTCGGCAAAGGCGAAGCCGCTCGACATCGAGAAGACCGCAGGTGCGACGCGTCGTGGTTACGACACCGGCGAGAAATGATCACCGGCGAAAAATGATCGGCAACATCGAAATGGCAGGCGTAGTTCGTTGAGTGAGAATTGGACCGGACAGACCTTCGACGTCGATCTGGGCAACCCCGGTCACGGCGGGTTCGTCGTCGCCCGGCACGAGGGGCGGGTCGTGTTCGTCCGTCACGGTTTGCCGGGGGAGCGGGCGCTGGTCCGGGTGACCGAGGACAAGGGCGGATCGTTCTGCCGCGCCGACGCGATCACCGTTCTCGACGCTTCTCCGCATCGGATCGATCCGACATGCCCGATCTCCGGCCCGGGCGGGGCGGGCTGCTGCGACTACTCGCATGCGGATCTGAGCGTCCAACGTGAGATGAAGACCTCGGTCGTGCGGGAGCAGCTTCTGCGACTCGCTCGTGTCGAATCGGACGTCGAGGTAGAGGAACTGCCCGGAACCGGAGGCGGAACGGGTTGGCGCACGCGAGTCCGGTTGGCGGTGGACGGGCACGGGGTCGCGGGATACCACGCGTACCGGAGCAACCGGATCGTCACAGACCTCCGGTGCACCCAGATCGATCAGAGCGCGTACGACGGTCTCGGCGGTGCGCAGTGGGCGCCAGGTAGCGAGCTGCAGGTTGTTCTCGACGCTGCCGGCGAGCGGCACGTCGTGGAAATCGCGGCACCCGCAGTGTCCAAGACGGGACGGCGGACGCCCGGGCGACGCGGCGCGATGGCACGCCGAGCGGCAAGCGGCGGCCCGCGAAAGACCCGAGTTGCCATCGGATCGGACACAGTGATCGAGCGCGTCGGCAATCGAGAATGGGCGCTGGCCGCGACCGGTTTCTGGCAGGCCCATCGCGGCGCTGCGGCCACTTACTCACAGGTGGTCGGTGATTGGGCCGGAGCCGCTACCGCGGACACGGCCTGGGATCTCTACGGCGGTGTCGGCGTGTTCGCAGCAGCGCTCGCCGAGCTTGTCGGGCCGTCCGGCGTGGTGGAGTCCGTCGAATCTTCGGCGCGTGCAGTCGCGGACGGGCAGGCAGCGCTGTCCGATCTCGGTCAGGTGCGCTTCCACAGCGCCCGCGTCGAGAACATCATCGCGGATCTGGAGCGTTCGCCTGCTGTCGTCGTGCTCGACCCGCCACGTGCGGGAGCCGGCCGTCCGGTCGTGGAAGCTCTCGCCGCAACGGGCGCTGAGCGGATAGTCCATATCGGGTGCGACCCGGCGTCGTTCGGTCGCGATATCGGCCTCTACCTGGAGCAGGGCTTCAGAATCGGTGGCCTCCGGGCGTTCGACGCGTTCCCCCAGACTCACCACATGGAGTGCATCGCGCTCCTCGAACGCTGAGACGTCCCGAAATCTTTCCCTGAAACGGTGTGACGCTTCTCGCGTTCACAACAGTTGCTTGCATTACGCAACTAATCGTATAGTTTCGTTCTGCAAGTAGTTTTCCGTTTTCAAGTCACGGCTCGTTCGGGCCACTCGAATTCAGGGGTAGGCAATGTCGGTACAGCCGGAGACGGCCCAAGCGCTCGTCGACACGATCTTCATGTTCGGCAGATCGCTGCGAGCCGCGGTCACCACCGGTGCAGACAGCCTGCTGCCGCCTGCGCTGGTCAGTGTGTTGTTCATGCTGGCAGCGCGTGGGGAGTGCCGACAGAACGAATTGGCCGTCGATCTGTGTGTCAGTCAGTCGTCGCTCAGCCGACAAATGTCGGATCTGGTCGACGCTGGGTATGTCGAGAGAAATCCCGATCCGGCTGACAAGCGGGCGTTCCGCATCCGAGTATCGGAAGAGGGACACGACGTTTTACGGAGAACCACGCAGCGGCGTGCGGCGCGTTTGCGCAACATGCTCGAAGACTGGAGCCAGGAAGAGGCCATGGCCGCAGTGACATCGCTGCAACGTCTCAACGAGACGTTCGGCGCATCGAATCGGCAGGCCTCACCGGCAGTTCCGCACACGGGCGTAGAAAGTATTGGGAGATAAGGCACATGGCAGCAACAGTAGGAGAAACCCGGGCAAGTACCGGAGGTGACGGATCGGCTCGCGAAGCGGGCGCGATGACTCACCGCGAAATTCTCGAAGCACTCACCGGACTCATCGCAGCGCTGTTCACCGCGCTGCTCAGCAGCACCATCGTTTCCACAGCGCTTCCCACGATCATCGGTGAACTGCACGGAACTCAGACGCAGTACGCCTGGATCATCACGACAGCGTTGCTCGCCACCGCGGCGTCGACGCCGATCTGGGGCAAGCTTGCCGACCTCTACAACAAGAAGGTCCTGGTCCAGACCGCGATCGTCATCTTCGTGATCGGCTCGGTCATCGCCGGCGCGGCGCACAACGTTCCGTTGCTGCTCGGTGCGCGTGTCATCCAGGGCATCGGTATGGGCGGTCTGACCGCTCTCGTCGTAGCCATCATCGGCACGATCATCCCGCCGCGAGATCGCGGTCGCTACTCCGGATACATGGGTGCGGCCATGGCCGTCTCGATGTCCGGTGGACCGATCCTCGGCGGCGTCCTCGTGGACACTGCCGGCTGGCGCTGGTGCTTCTACGTATGTGTTCCGTTGGCAGTCATCGCATTGTTCCTGCTTCAGCGCACACTGCACGTCGAGACCGTGAAGAAGGACAACGTCTCCATCGACTGGATGGGCGCCACCTTGCTCACCGCCGGTGTCAGCGTCCTGCTGATCTGGGTGTCGTTTGCCGGTCAGGACGACTACTACGCCTGGTTCTCGAAGGAGTCGGCCTTCTTCGTCATCGGTGGTCTGGCCCTGCTCGGCCTGACGATGTTCGTCGAATCCAAGGTCAAGGATCCGATCCTGCCGATCAAGATCATCACCGAGCGCACTACGGCTCTCGCGATCATCGCCTCGATCGCAGTTGGTGTCGGCCTCTTCGGCGCGACGACGTTCCTGACGCAGTACTTCCAGACCGCACGCGGATTCGATCCCACCGAAGCCGGATTGCTCACCATCCCGATGGTCGCAGGCATGCTCGTCGCCTCGGTCGGATCGGGCCAGCTGATCACCAAGTTCGGTCAGTGGAAGCCCTTCATCGTCGCCGGCGCAGTTCTGCTGCTGGTCGGTTTCGGGCTGCTGTCGACGATCGACCACGCCACCAGCCTCTGGACCATCGGAATCTTCATCGCCATCGTGGGTCTCGGTACCGGCATGCTGATGCAGAACATCGTGCTCGCCGTGCAGAACACGGTCAGCGTCGAGAACATCGGCGCGGCCAGCAGTATCGTGGCGTTCTTCCGCACCTTCGGCGGCGCGATCGGCGTGTCGGTGCTCGGTTCGATTCTTGCGACCCGCGTCAAGACACTGACAGTCGATTCGGTCTCCACCTTGCCGCCCGAGCAGCAGGCAGTAGCTGGAAAGAGCCTCCAGGACGGCCTCGACCTGAGCAATATGCCTGACTTCGTCTCGCAGATCGTTCGGTTCGCCTACGGCGACGCAACAGGACGGATCTTCCTGGTCGCAGCCGTCGTCGCCGTGGTCACGCTCGTGTCGGTCGTCTTCATCCCGAACCGTCCGTTGCGCACCACCATCGACATGGCAACCCCCGACGCCGAGCAGAAGTACGAAGAAGAGCGCGAAGAGAAGAACCTCACTCGCTGATCCGCATGCCCGGCTGGTCTACTGCCGGCAGCGTCTTCTGAACTACTGTTGTCACGCCATAGCCCATCGAACGCGGACCGAGATCGATTCTTCGATCTCTCCGCGTTCGACGGCTATCGGGGCCGAATCCGCTTTCATGGCCGCGACACGTCCGCGCATCGGCACTATCTGGTCGAAGTCCGCCAGCACCGCGCGGACGACCACCAGGTCTTTTTCATCCAGGTCTGCGAACGGTCTGGCCTTCGCTT
>NZ_CAURKP010000194.1:0-9027 GCF_963525155.1 uncultured Rhodococcus sp. | reverse complement strand
CTGCGGCGAAGGACAGCCCCATTGCTACCTCGTAGGAGATGACCTGCGCGGTCGATCGAAGTGCGCCCAGTAGTGGATACGTCGATCCGGACGACCAGCCGGCAAGCACGATCCCGTACACACCGATTGAAGTCACGGCGAGGATGTAGAGAACTCCGACCGGCAGATCGGTCAGTTGCAGGGGTGAAAGGGTTCCGAAGATCGACACCTGCGGACCGAACGGGATGACGGCAAAGGCCATGAACGCGGGCACGACTGCGATGACGGGCGCGAGGAGATAAATCGGTTTGTCGGCGCCGGTCGGTGTGATGCCCTCCTTGAGGGCGAGCTTGATTCCGTCAGCGAGACTCTGGAGCATTCCACGGGGGCCGACGCGGTTCGGTCCGACACGCATCTGCATGCGTGCCATGACCTTTCGTTCCGCGTAAATTGCCACCAGCGGTGTGAGTACGAGGAACACGAAAATGGCGAGAGCCTTGCCGATCACCAACCACCACGGGTCGTGCCCGAACGCCGACAGGTCGACCGGAGCTGCCACGGTCCCGTACTCGTGGGTGGTCATTGCGCTCCCGCCTTCGCAATCTTCACCACGGAACCCGCGGTAACGCAGAGCGTTTCGTAGATCGTGCTACCCGGTGAATTGAGCGGGAGCCAGACTGTTCGAGGCGGGAGTTCGGTGATCTCCAACGGTAATGTGATGGAACCGGATTCAGTCGACACCGCAACGTGATCGCCGTTGTCGGCGCCGATCTCGGCAGCGGTCTCGGCAGACAAACGCACGAGTGGGAGCCGTGCCGTACCCGCCAGGTTGGGCTCGCCGTCTTGCATTCGGCCGTTGTCGAGCAACATTCGCCAACTCGACAACACTGCCTCGCCCAGTGCCGGTGTGGGCATGGTGCCTGACGGGACCTGAGGCGAGGTGGGGCGCGATCCGGACCAATCGCCGAGGCGGTGTATCTCCGAGCGTGCGGAATCTGCGTCGGGTAGGCCCAGATCGATGCCCATCTCGGCTGAGATCGCGTGGAGAACGCGCTGATCCGGCATCACTCCTGTCGGTCTCAACGCAGTGTCGAACACGCGCTCGCGGCCTTCCCAATCGAGGAAGGTTCCGGGCTTCTCGGCGACCGGTGCCACCGGGAAGACGACGTCGGCGAGTTCGGTGACTCCGCTGTGACGGATCTCCAAACTCACCACGAACCCTGCTGCTTCGATCGCGGCCCTTGCCTTCGCCGGGTTCGGGAGATCACTCAATTCGACGCCGCCGACAAGAAGGGCAGCAGTCGTCTGCCCCGGATCCAGCAGACTCGCGGCGTCGCGCCCGTCGGATGCCGGGATGGAGGCCCCCCACACTGATTCCACCTCCTGACGTGCTGCCGGGTCCGCAACGGGGCGTCCGCCGGGAAGCAATCCCGGTAGTGCGCCGGCCTCGACGGCGCCGCGATCACCAGCGCGGCGTGGGACCCAAGCCAAACAAGCTCCTGTCGCTTCGGCGAGACGTACCGCCGCGGCGAAGCCGCCCGCCACCTCACTGAGTCGTTCGCCCAACAGGATCACTGCACCGGGCTGCCGGAGGAGCTGGCCCTCCTCACTGCTGGGGTGAGACAACGAATCCATCAGAGCTGCTTCACTTCCGGGTACGGTCCGAAGCAAAGAGCCGCCCATCTTCTGCAGGCCGCGCGTAGCGAATGGCGCGCTGGAGAGCACCGTCGTCTTGCCGAAACGTGCGGCCTTGCGCAGCCGCAGGAAGATGATCGGTGACTCCTCCTCGGGCTCGAGAGCTACCAGCAATGCGGCCGGGGCCGACTCGAGGTCCTGGTACGTCACCGACTCTTCGAGTGTGCGGCCGGCGACGTGTGCTGAGAGGAAACCTGCCTCTTCGGCAGAATGAGCACGGATTCGGAAGTCGATGTTGTTGGTAGCGAGAGCAACTCGCGCGAACTTGCCGTAGGCGTAGGCGTCCTCCAAGGTAGAGCGTCCGCCGACGAGTACGCCTGCGTCACCGCGGGCCTGCGCGAAGGATCGCGCAACGAGGTCGAGTGCCATGGGCCACGACGCCGGAATCAATTCGCCGTCAGCGTTGCGGATCAGGGGGGTGGTGATCCGATCACCTTGGGTCGTGTACGTGAATGCGAAACGGCCCTTGTCGCAGTTCCATTCCTCGTTGACTTCGGGGTCGTCCCCGGCGAGACGGCGGAGAACCTTTCCGCGACGGTGGTCCGTGCGCTGAGCACATCCGTCGGCGCAGTGTTCACACACGCTGGGGCTGGACACCAGATCGAACGGTCGCGCCCGGAATCGGTATGCCGTACTGGTAAGCGCGCCGACCGGGCACACCTGGATGGTGTTGCCCGAGAAGTAGGACTCGAAGGGCTCGTTGGCGTAGATCCCGACCTGTTGAAGCGCGCCACGCTCGAGGAGATCGATGAACGGGTCGCCGGCGATCTGGCCCGAAAACCGCGTGCATCTGGCGCAGAGGACGCAACGCTCGCGGTCGAGGAGGATTTCGGACGAGAGTGGGATGGGCTTGGGATAGGTCCTCTTCTCCTCACCGAACCGGGATTCGGTGCGACCAGTCGACATCGCCTGGTTTTGAAGCGGACACTCGCCGCCCTTGTCGCACACGGGGCAGTCCAGCGGGTGGTTGATGAGCAGGAGTTCCATCACCCCGCGCTGCGCCTTCTCCGCCACCGGTGACGTGAGCTGTGTGGTGACGACCATTCCGTCCGCAACCGGTGTCGTGCAGGACGCCACCGGCTTGCGTTGACCTTCGACCTCCACGATGCACTGTCGGCACGCCCCGACCGGGTCCAGAAGAGGATGATCGCAGAACCGCGGAATCTGTGTGCCGATCATCTCTGCAGCGCGAATGATCAACGTGCCCTTGGGTACCTGGAGTTCCCGGCCGTCGATGGTGAGGGTGACCAGATCAGTGGGCGGTGCCGTGTCGGTCTTGGTGGCGTCGTTCTTGGTAGCGTCGGCTGCAGTCATGAGACGAACGCTCCTGTCGCGAGAACGGATCGGCGAGGATCGAACGGGCATCCGTTGCCGTCGAAATGCGCTACGTATTCCTCGCGGAAGTACTTCAGGGAGGACATGATCGGGCTGGTCGCTCCGTCGCCCAACGCGCAGAAGGATTTTCCGAGGATGGTGTCCGAGATGTCGAGAAGTTTGGTGAGATCAGCTTCAGTACCTGTTCCGCCTTCGAGCCGACGCAGGATCTGCACCAGCCAGTACGTGCCTTCGCGGCACGGCGTGCATTTACCGCAAGATTCGTGGGCATAGAACTCGGTCCACCGCAGCACCGCACGCACGATGCAGGTTGTGTCGTCGAATATCTGCAGTGCTTTGGTGCCGAGCATCGATCCCGCCGCGCCGACGCCCTCGTAGTCGAGTGGGACATCGAGATGTTCGTCGGTGAAGATCGGAGTCGAGGATCCGCCGGGAGTCCAGAACTTGAGGGTGTGCCCGGTGCGAACGCCGCCCGCGTAGTCGAGAAGTTCTCGCAACGTGATGCCGAGCGGCGCCTCGTACTGGCCGGGAGTGGTGACATGACCAGAGAGCGAGTACAACGTGAACCCCGGCGACTTCTCGCTTCCCATCGACCGGAACCACTCCGGGCCGCCCAGGACGATCGACGGCACACTCGCGATGGACTCGACGTTGTTGACGACGGTCGGGCAGGCGTAGAGGCCGGCGACGGCGGGGAATGGCGGCCGCAGTCGAGGCTGACCGCGTCGTCCCTCCAACGAATCGAGGAGGGCTGTCTCCTCACCACAGATGTACGCGCCTGCTCCGGCGTGCACGACGAGATCCAAGTCGAATCCCGAACCGAGGATGTTGCGGCCCAGGTATCCGGCCGCGTAGGCCTCGGCCACGGCGGTCTGCAGACGTCGCAGGACCGGGACCACCTCGCCCCGGACGTAGATGAACGCCTTGGCCGCTCGAATTGCATACGCCGCGATGATGACTCCCTCGACCAACGTGTGTGGGGTCGCCATCATCAACGGCATGTCCTTGCATGTGCCCGGTTCGGACTCGTCGGCATTGACGACGAGATAGTGAGGCTTGCCGTCTCCTGGCTTGTCTTCGGTGCTCTGTGGGATGAAACTCCACTTGAGGCCCGTCGGGAAACCGGCGCCACCGCGCCCACGAAGGCCCGCGTCCTTGACCGTTTCGATCACGGCGTCGGGGGACATGGCTAGCGCTTTGCGTAGGGCTTGGTAGCCGTCGTGACGAAGGTAGCTGTCGAGAGTCCACGAGTTCGGTTGATCCCAGTAGCGACTCAGGACGGGGGCGAGTGTCATGTCACTTCCCTTCGCCGGGAGCGTCGGCTGCTGAGGCCGAACCGGGTGGGTTGTCGTCGTGAGATCGGCTGATACGCAGTCCGGCAAGAGTTGCCCCGCCGATTGTTTGTGCTTCGGCTGCTTCGATTCGCGTATCGGGGAACCCGGCCAAGGTGCGTGCGGTCTGTCGGAACGAACACAGTGTGGCACCGCGACTGGGTGTCACGCGCTCTCCGGCGCGGAGCGCATCGACGAGTGAGCGCGCCGATTCCGGAGTCTGGTTGTCGAAGAACTCCCAGTTGATCATCATGACGGGGGCGTAGTCGCACGCCGCATTGCACTCGATGTGTTCGAGGGTGATCTTGCCGTCGGACGTCGAGATGGAGTGTCCGCCTTCGTCTCTGGAGCCTGCTGACCCGAGATGCTCTTCGAGTGCTGCGAGGATGTCGTCTCCGCCCATGATCGCGCACAGCGTGTTGGTGCAGACTCCGACCAGATACTCACCCGTCGGACCACGGCGATACATCGAGTAGAAGGTGGAAACGGCGGCAACCTCGGCGCCGGTCAAACCCAGCTTGGCACTGCAGAAATCGATCCCGGCCGGGGTGATGTACCCGTCCTCGGACTGCACGAGATGAAGGAGCGGCAGGAGGGCTGATCGACTGGTGGTCGCCGCGGCGTCAGGCTCACGGTAACGAGCGATGACGGTTTCGGCATCGGCGTCGAGTCGGGCGAGTACGTCAGGCGGATAACTCGATCGTGCGCCAGGGCGTACCAGTTGCGTGGGCTCGTCCGGGCGCGGCCCGAGTTCGATGAACACCCGTGACGAGCCGTTCGGGCCGGTCATCGGTCCACTCCGCCCATGACGGGATCGATACTGGCAACCGAGGCGATCACGTCGGACACCATGCCTCCCTCGCACATCGCCGCTACCGCTTGAAGGTTGGTGAATGACGGATCCCGGAAATGGACGCGGTACGGCCGGGTTCCCCCGTCGCTGACCATGTGCACACCCAACTCGCCACGCGGGGACTCGACGGCGGCGTACACCTGGCCGGGCGGTACGCGGATTCCTTCGGTGACCAGTTTGAAATGGTGAATCAGACCCTCCATGGACGACTCCATGATCTTGGCGATGTGCTTCTGCGAATTGCCGAGGCCATCCGGTCCGACAGCGAGATCGGCAGGCCAGGCGATCTTCTTGTCGTCCACCATGACCGGCCCCGGTTGCAGTTTGTCGAGGCACTGCTCGACGATCTTGAGGGACTCCTTCATCTCCTCGACACGGATGACGTACCTTCCGTAGCAATCGGATCCGTCGTGCGTCACGACGTCGAACTCGTAGTTCTCGTAGCCGCAGTAGGGCTGCGCTCGACGCTGATCGTGGGGGAGACCCGTGGCGCGTAGGACCGGCCCCGTCACGCCGAGCGCCATGCAGCCGGTGAGATCGAGATATCCGATTCCCTGGGTGCGGGCTTTCCAGATGGAGTTGTCGCTGAGCATCAGTTCGACGTCACGCAACCGTTTCGGTAGGATCTTCAACAGTTCTCGTACCTTCGCGACCGACCCGTCGGGTAGATCCTGAGCGAGACCACCAGGCCTGATGTAGGCGTGATTCATCCGCAGTCCGGTGATCGTCTCGAACACGTCCAGAATCAATTCGCGTTCGCGGAATCCGAACAGCATCGCCGTCACGGCGCCCAGTTCCATTCCACCGGTTGCCAGGGCGACAAGGTGCGACGAGATTCGATTGAGCTCCATCATCATCACGCGAATGACGGTGGCTCGCTCGGGAATGTCGTCGGTGATGTCGAGAAGTTTTTCGACTCCGAGGCAGTACGCGGTTTCGTTGAAGAACGGTGACAGGTAGTCCATTCGAGTAACGAAAGTGACGCCCTGCGTCCAGTTCCGGTATTCGAGATTCTTTTCGATTCCGGTGTGCAGGTAGCCGATTCCACACCGAGCTTCCACGACTGTCTCACCCTCGATTTCGAGAATGAGGCGCAAGACGCCGTGAGTGGACGGATGCTGCGGGCCCATGTTGACCACGATCCGTTCGGCCTCGCCGGTTCGCTGGCGAGCGGCCGCGGTGACGATGTCGTCCCAGTCCTGACCCGATGCTGTGACGACGGTTTCCGTCGTGGCACCGGAGTTGCTTCCTGTCGTCTCGTTCATCAGTTGTACGACCTACGCTCGTCGGGTGGAGGAGTCTGGGCGCCCTTGTACTCGACCGGGATACCGCCGAGCGGATAGTCCTTGCGCTGTGGGTGGCCCTTCCAGTCGTCGGGCATCTCGATACGGGTCAGGGCCGGGTGACCGTCGAAGACGATCCCGAAGAAGTCGTAGGTCTCACGCTCGTGCCAATCGTTGGTGGGGTAAATCCCGACGATGGACGGAATATGTGGATCGGAGTCCGGCACGGACACTTCCAGTCTGATCCGGCGGTTGTGCGTGATCGAAGCAAATGGATATACGGCGTGGAGTTCGCGACCGGTGTCCTGCGGATAGTGGACTCCATCGACACCCAGGCAAAGTTCGAAGCGCAGTTCCGATTCGTCGCGCAGTCTGCGCGCGACCTGCGGGAGGTGAGACCGTTCGACATGCAGCGTCATCTCGTCTCGAAAGATCACTACCCGCTCGATTGCATCGGTGAAAGTGCTGCCCGCGCTGCGCAATGCGGCATCCAAGGAGTCCGCAACTTCGTCGAAGTATCCACCGAACGGTCGAGAGGTCTTGTCCTCTACTGAGATCGGCGGGGCGAGCCGGCTGTAGCCCGAGGTGTCACCACTGCCGCGGACCCCGAACATCCCCCTCGATCCGTTGTTGCCCGCGGTCATCGCAGAAGCCCCTTCATGTCGATGGTGGGGGTGGATGCCAGTGCGGCGCGCTCGGCTGCCGCGCGTGCCTCTTCGCGGTTCACGCCGAGGGGCATCTCCTGGATCTTTCGGTGCAGTTCGATGATCGCGTTCAGGAGCATCTCCGGCCGCGGCGGACAGCCGGGCAAGTAGATGTCGACCGGCACGATGTGGTCGACGCCCTGTACCACTGCGTAGTTGTTGAACATACCGCCGGACGACGCACACACACCCATGGCCAGAACCCATTTCGGCTCGGCCATCTGGTCGTAGACCTGACGAAGTACCGGCCCCATCTTTTGACTGACCCGCCCGGCCACGATCAGAAGGTCTGCCTGTCGCGGCGACGCGCGGAATGCCTCCATGCCGAACCGCGCCAGGTCGAAGCGACCTGACGTGGTTGCCATCATCTCGATCGCGCAGCACGCGAGCCCGAAGGTGGCAGGCCACAGTGATCCTTTGCGGGCATACCCTGCCAGGCCCTCGACAGTGGTCAGTAGAAATCCGCTGGGGAGCTTTTCTTCGAGACCCATATCCGACTCTTTTCAGTCGTAACAGCTGCGGTGTGACCGGTTTTGTCTGACGTATGTGTGCTGTACCTGTGTCCGCTGGCCTAGTCCCAACCGAGACCGCCTCGTCGCCATTCGTATGCGTATGCCACCGAGACGTTGACTATGAAAAGGCCCATCGCCGCGAGGCCGAACAAGCCGAGCGAATCGAAATGCACCGCCCACGGGTAGAGGAAAACGATCTCGATGTCGAAGATGATGAACAGCATTGCCGTCAGATAGAACTTGACGGGAAACCGCCCGCCACCGGCGGTACGGGGTGCCGGTTCGATTCCGCATTCGTAGGCTTCGAGTTTCGCCCTGTTGTACCGCTTCGGGCCGACCACGGACGCGAGAACAACCGACACCACAGCGAAGGCCATCGCGATGACCCCGAGGACGAGAATGGGGATGTAAGCGTTCATGTCACCCGAACTCCTCTCCGCTGTGCGGATGTCCGCCCAGCCCGAAGGTGCCGTTCGATTTCGATACTGCCAGCAATTCGATACTTATGTGACCTGCGACACCCACACTAGGGGAGGCCTCCGACATTGGGTTCGTTTTCGGGGTGCCGAGTTTCGCTCTCGAAAGTCCGAAGTAGTCGGCGCCGCAACGAATCACCGCTGCAACGGGTGCTCACCGGCTCAGTTGTCGACGCAGAAGCGCGATGACGGTGGAAGCAAGTTCGATCGGATCTATCGGCTGCGGCACTGAGGCTTCCGCTCTCGACCACGACGCCAGCCACGCATCGTCGGGTCGACCGGTCAGTACGAGGATCGGTGGACAGTCGGCGATCTCGTCCTTGAGTTGTTTCGCGACGCCCATGCCGCCCGCCGGACTCGCCTCGCCGTCGAGAATGGCGAGGTCGATTCCGCCGGCATCGAGCTTGGCTACGACGATCGGTGCCGTCGCGACCTCGATGTAGTCGATGGTGGGCATCGACGGATGTGGGCGCTCTCCGAGAGCGAGCCGAACTTGCTCGCGCGTGTGTGCGTCGTCGCTGTAGACGAGGATGCGCACGGGTGCCATGGAGTTGGGCTCTGCGGTCTCGGCGGACACGCGGCCGACGTTACTCCGGGCGGTCCCCGGCTACCGGCGAATCTTCAACATCGGCAGGGACTTCCGCGAAAACACAGCTCGGCTTCACGGCAAACGGCCCCTACCCGGCGATGAACGCCGGAAGTAAGGGCCGCCTGAATTGCGTGTGCGCTCAGAAGTTTTCGACGAACTTCGTCAGGCCCTTGCTCGCTGTTTCCAGCGCCGTCTACTGTGCCATCTTCACCAGGAAGCCCGGCAGCGGGATCTAGGGATCGATGGTCAGTTCGAAGGTGAGTTTGGTTC
>NZ_CAURKP010000193.1:0-9050 GCF_963525155.1 uncultured Rhodococcus sp. | reverse complement strand
CTTTTCGTTGTGCGCGAGGGGGGACTTGAACCCCCACGTCCTGAGACACTGGAACCTAAATCCAGCGCGTCTGCCAATTCCGCCACTCGCGCGCGGAATTCAAAGGATACGCGAGTGGAATCGCTCGCGGGCACACCACCCTGGTCGGGATGCGCCCGGGCGCTCTCACGCCGTTGTGGCAAGTGGATCCGCTGCCGGCGGCGTAGCGGATCTCTCCGATCGGCGCGGTTGCTCAGCGGTGCGTTGATATCGCCACGCAGCGTGGGTGAGCGTTTGAACATCGACATCGAGATGTTCGGCAACCGCAACGAGCAACTCGGCTGCGTCGGTGCTCGACAACAATTTCTCGCTACTGCTTGCTTCGGTGGCGAACCGTGCAAGCAGGTCGATCGAAGTTACCGTCAACCTCCCGGACAGGAACATCAGTGTCTCGAAGGTCCTGGGGCCGAGCCCCGGAACGGAGACGACTGCCGAACGGAGGCTTTCGGTGTCCTCGACGTCGGCACTGGACCGGCAACCGGATTCGACGAGCGCCTTGGCCGCACGAGCCGCACCCTCGGCTTTGGTGAAGTAGTTGCCCGGCACGCGCTGGCGATTGCCGAGAATCGTTGCGAGCTCGTCGCCACGGTCGGTGAAGGCGGCGAGGGCGGGCAAGCTGTCGAGGCGATCGTCGGCGGCTACCGAGCGGTGTGTGCGCCAACGGTCGACGACGGCGCGGACTCCGGTCTTCGGTGTTCCATAGGCGGCGCGCGACGAGAAGATCGCATCGAGAAGGGCGGCTTCGGACTCGCGCGGCCATCCCTGATTCCAATGCGGCCACGCCTCGCGCGGAAGCTCGGCGCCGATGAATTCGGCCGCTCTGACTACGTCTGTGTCTTTCATGATTTCTCCCCCCGAGAAGTTGTCCGGCGTGGACGCGCTGAACGTAGCGAGGGGGTCCGACAGATTGTGGCCCGGAACGCACGGGATCGACCGTCCGTCAAGGAGGTCACGAATTGGTAACAATAAATATGAGGGGTTCCTCAGGTTTCTGGAAATCCCGGTAACAGTCCCAGGCAGGGCGTTCGCGACCTACTCGCGAGTCACTTTCTCGAAGTCTCGTGAGGAAGATCACGGCCCCGAAAGTCCAGATTTCCAGGGTGCCGACAAACGTGAGGAAATCCTCATGATTCTGTGTAAACCTTGTCTTGCACGAACGCCCTGACTCCGTCGATTCTCTCGACGAATTCGCGAGCACTTCAGCCGGGCAGCACACCGCAAATCCCACCTCGCCGCAGAGGTGACCAGGAGAGGACGTACGCGTGACGATCGATGACACGACACCTACAGGAAACGGACGCGACTCGAAGGGTGGACGCCGTTTCGGCGTCGATGGGGGACAGTCCCGCACGACCAGCAAAGGTGCCCTCGTCGATTCGCTGAACAACGGCGTTTCCTACGCAATCGCTTTCGGTGGACAGGGCGCTCCCTGGCTCACCTCGCTCGAGGAGCTCAGCCGTGACAACGGACTGGAGCCCGTTCTGACCGATCTGGTCAACGACGCAGCAGCACGCCTCGCGCCCGTCGCACAGGATCTCCTCGTGGTTCGCCCGGTCGGATTCGATCCGATCGCGTGGATGCTCGAAGCCGAGATCGTCGACGAAGAAGAAGGTGAGAAGTCGGCCGGGCCTTCCGCTGCCGCGCTCACCGCAGCTCCGGCGTCACTCCCCGGCGTCTTCCTCACGCAGCTTGCGGCGTTGCGTGCACTCTCCGCTCAGGGTCTGGATATAGCCGGTAACCCGCCGGCTGCCGTCATCGGCCACTCGCAGGGCCTTCTGGCCACGGCTGCCGTAGCCGCGCAGGGAAACGACGACGGTGAACTCCTCGCCGTCGCACAGCTCGTCGGTGCTGCTGCCAGCTTGGTCGGCCGTCGCCGCGGCGTCATCGCCGGCGCCTCCGCGAAGCCGATGGTTGCGGTCTCGGGCGTCGATCCCGAGCGTCTCGCCGCCATCGTCGCCGAGCTTGCCGAGGGTGTGGCGCCTGAGCGCGCGGCTGTCCTCGCCATCCGCAACGGCCGTCGCCGCGTCGTTCTCGCCGGGCCGCCCGCTCAGCTGGCACGCGTGCAAGAGCGTTGTGAACAGATCGAAGCCGAGGAAGCCCGCGAGCGTGAGGGTAAGAAGCGTGGCGGTTCCGTCTTCGCGCCGTCCTTCGATCCGCTCGACACCGAAATCGGCTTCCATCACCCCGCATTGACCGAGGCCGTCGAACTCGTCGGCAGCTGGGCGACCCGTTGCGGTCTCGACGCGGACCGTGCGCGTGAACTTGCACAGGGTGTCCTCGTCGATCCGGTCGACTGGGTCGAGGCTGTCGACGGCGCAATCTCCGCCGGCGCCAAGTGGATTCTCGATCTCGGACCCAGCGATCAGCTGACCCGTATGACGTCCTCTTCGCTGCGTGGACAGGGCATCGGCATCATTGCCGCAGCCACCCGCGGCGGACACCGCAATCTGCTCACCCCCGGTGCAGCACCTGAGGTCTCACGTTCGTGGTCCGAGTTCGCGCCGAAGCCCGTTGCGCTTCCCGGCGGCCGTATCGGCGTCGAGACCGCGTTCACGAAGCTGACCGGTCGTTCACCCATCCTGCTCGCAGGTATGACGCCGACGACAGTCGACGCCAAGATCGTTGCCGCGGCAGCCAATGCCGGTCACTGGGCCGAGCTTGCCGGTGGCGGGCAGGTCACCGAAGAAATCTTCGAAGACCGTGTCGCAGAGCTGAAGATGCTGCTCGAGCCGGGCCGCGCGGTCCAGTTCAACTCCCTGTTCCTCGACCCGTACCTGTGGAAGCTGCAGCTCGGTGGCAAGCGCCTCGTGCAGCGTGCCCGTACCGCCGGTGCTCCCATCGACGGCGTCATCGTCACCGCCGGTATCCCGGAACTCGAAGAGGCTGTTGCCCTCATCGACGAGTTGTCCGAGATCGGCATCACCAACATTGCATTCAAGCCCGGCACCGTGGCGCAGATCCGCTCCGTGATCCGCATCGCCAACGAGGTTCCGAATTTCCCGGTCATCGTCCACATCGAAGGCGGCCGCGCCGGCGGACACCACTCGTGGGAAGACCTCGACGACCTGCTCCTCGACACGTACGCCGAGCTGCGTACACGTCCGAACCTGGTCATCTGCGTCGGTGGCGGCATCGGAACACCTGAGCGCGCAGCTGATTACCTGACCGGTCGCTGGTCCGCCGCAGCCGGTTTCCCGGCCATGCCCGTCGACGGCATCCTGGTCGGCACCGCAGCCATGGCGACTCTCGAGGCCACCACCTCTCCCGAGGTCAAGCAGCTCCTCGTCGACACACCCGGTACGCCGGACTGGGTCGGTGCAGGTACCGCTGAAGGCGGAATGGCCTCCGGCCGTAGCCAGCTC
The DNA here is from genome assembly GCF_963525155.1 of uncultured Rhodococcus sp. Lineage (NCBI taxonomy): Bacteria > Bacillati > Actinomycetota > Actinomycetes > Mycobacteriales > Nocardiaceae > Rhodococcus > uncultured Rhodococcus sp. The sequence continues at coordinate 5,649 of NZ_CAURKP010000193.1, read as the reverse complement.
GGTGCCGACATCCACGAGATCGACAACGCGGCTTCGCGTACCGGGCGCCTCCTCGACGAGGTTGCCGGCGATTCCGAGGCAGTGGCCGAGCGCCGCGACGAGATCATCGCCGCCCTCGACGTCACCGCAAAGCCGTACTTCGGCGACGTCGAGACCATGACGTACGCACAGTGGCTGCGCCGCTACCTCGAGCTGACCGTCGGCATCGACGCGGCGAAGGAATTCGACTGCGGCGCCGATCTTCAGGACGCCATCGTCGAGGCGACGTCGAGCCCGTGGCTCGACATCACCTGGCGTGCTCGCTTCGGCGAGATGCTCCAGCGCACCGAGGCGCGTCTGCACCCGGTCGACCGCGGCCCGATCCCCACACTGTTCGCTGACGCCGAGACCCTCGAGCGCCCCGAGGCTGCGATCTGCGCACTGCAGGCGTCGTACCCGGACTACTCGACCACCGTTCTGCATCCCGCAGACGTCTCGTTCTTCATCTCGTTGTGCAAGACGCCGGGCAAGCCGGTCAACTTCGTTCCCGTCGTCGACGGTGACGTGCGTCGTTGGTGGCGCAGCGACTCCCTGTGGCAGGCACACGACCCCCGCTACACCGCCGATCAGGTTTGCGTCATCCCCGGCACCGTTGCCGTCGCCGGCATCACCCGTGTCGACGAGCCGGTCGGTGACCTGCTCGATCGCTTCGAGAAGGCGACCTACGACGAATTGGTTGCTGCCGGAACCACTCCGGTTGCACTCGCGAGCCGTCGCCACCAGGATTCCGCACCCGGACTTCTCGACGCCGTTCTCTCGGCTCCTGACCTCCAGTGGGCCGGCCGCCTGACCCAGAACCCCGTCCGTCGTCTCGGCGACCTCGACGAGTGGAGTGCAGAGTCTGCCGACAAGGCAGTTCACGGCACCACCGGTTCCAGTCTGACCGTCGTCGATTCCTCGCACGTGCTGCTTTCGGTTCCGTTGGTGGCAGGCAAGTCCGTCGACATCACGATCACGATCCCCGAGTCCGTCGTCGACGGCGGCGCTCCGGTTGTCACCGAGGCAGACGCCGAAGGTGCGATGTCCGCGCTGCTGGCAGTTGCTGCCGGACAGGAACTTCCGACAGTCAAGAACGGCAAGGCCCGCCTCAACGTCGCGTGGGTTCCCGATCGAATCGCCGATCACGCCGGTGTCACCGGTTCCGGTCTGCCCGCCACGCTCAGTGTCAGCGGCAAGGCTGTTCCGGACGTCGTCGTCGGAGCATGCTGGCCCGCCGTCTTCGCCGTCCTCGGCGCAGCCAAGCTGGACAGTCTTTCCGTTATCGAAGGCATGCTCGACCTGGTCCACCTCGACCACACCGTCCACTTCGTCGGTGAACTTCCCTCCGAGACAAGCATTCTCGTGGTCAATGCCGAGGTCGCCTCGGTTCTCGACACCGACCTCGGTCGTGTCGTCGAGGTCAAGGTCGAGGTCGGTGCCATGCTCGGCGAGGGCCTCGACGCCCCCGCAGTCGTCACCATGACCGAGCGTTTCGCGATCCGCGGACGCACCGGTGCAGGCGAACTCGCCGACCCGGCTCGCGCCGGTGGATCGATCAGCGATGCGGCTGTCGACACCTCGCGTCGTCGTCGCCGTGACGCGAAGATCCTCGCTCCGGTCAGCATGGGCGCCTTCGCTCAGGTTTCCGGTGACCACAACCCGATTCACACCTCCGACAACGCCGCTCTGCTGGCCGGCCTCGGAACCCCGATCGTGCACGGCATGTGGCTCTCCGCCGCAGCGCAGCAGGTAGTCACCGCAGTCGACCCGGCCGAGACCCGCGTCCCGCCGCGCCGCCTGACCGCCTGGACCGCTCGCTTCCTCGGGATGGTTCGACCCGGCGCCGAGATCGACGTCCGTGTCGATCGTGTCGGTATCGACCAGGGCGCGGAAATCGTCGAGGTCGGCTGCCGCATCGACGGTGAACTGGTCATGGTCGCCACCGGCCGCACCGCCGCGCCGAAGACCGTCTACGCCTTCCCCGGCCAGGGCATTCAGCGCCCGGGCATGGGCCTCGACGCTCGCGCACGCTCCAAGGCCGCCCGCGACGTCTGGGAGCGCGCGGACAAGCACACTCGTAAGGCACTCGGATTCTCGATTCTCGCTGTCGTGCGCGACAACCCGGTGACCGTCAAGGCCCGTGGTGTCGAGCACAGGCATCCCGACGGTGTCCTGCACCTGACCCAGTTCACCCAGGTCGCCATGGCCGTTCTCGGTGTTGCCCAGGTTGCCGAGCTGCGCGAGTCCGGAACCTTCATCGAGGATTCGCTTCTGGCCGGTCACTCGGTCGGTGAGTACAACGCACTCGCCGCTGTCGCCGAGGTCTTCCCGCTCGAAGCGCTTCTCGAGGTCGTCTTCCAGCGTGGCTCGGCCATGCACCAGCTCGTTCCCCGCGACGAAGCCGGACGCTCCGACTACCGCATGGCCGCTATCCGCCCGTCGCAGATCGGTGTTTCCGACGACGACGTGCAGGGCTTCGTCGCCGGTGTCGCCGAGTCTTCCGGTGAGTTCCTCGAAATCGTCAACCTGAACCTGCGCGGCAGCCAGTACGCCATTGCCGGCTCGGTAGCCGGTCTCGACGCACTCGAGGTCGAAATCGACCGTCGCCGAGCAGAATTCGGTGGCAAGCGGGCATACATCCAGGTTCCCGGCATCGACGTGCCGTTCCACTCCACCGTCCTTCGCGGTGGCGTGGCGGACTTCCGCGTGTGCCTGCAGGACTTGCTCCCGCACGACATCGATCCGGACATCCTGATCGGCCGCTACATCCCGAACCTGGTTCCGAAGCCGTTCTCGCTGCGTCGTGACTTCGTTCAGGAAATCGCCGACCTGGTGCCGTCCGAGCCGCTGCAGGAAGTCCTCGCAGACTTCGACAGCTACGCAACGCGCACTCACGAGTTGTCCCGCATCATCCTGATCGAGCTGCTGGCTTGGCAGTTCGCCAGCCCGGTCCGTTGGATCGAGACGCAGGACCTGCTCTTCGGTGACGAGTCCGAAGGAGGGCTCGGGGTCGAACGCTTCGTCGAGATCGGTCTCGGCGCTGCCCCGACCGTCGCGAACCTCGCGTCGCAGACCCTCAAGCTGCCGGGCCGCTTCGGCTACCCGGTCGAGGTTCTCAACGTCGAGCGCGAAGCTGCGATCGTCTACGGCACCGACGTCGACCCCGCTGTCGATGACGACGACGAGATCGAAGCGCCTGCCGCGCAGGCTGCTCCGGCCGCCGCGGCCGCTGCTCCGGTTGCCGCTGCCGCGCCGGCTGCACCTTCGGGTGGACCGCGTCCGGACGACCTCACCTTCAAGGCGCCCGACGCCACGAAGGTCCTGATCAGCCTGTGGACCAAGCTCCGTCCCGATCAGGTCGGCCCCGCGGACACGATCGAGGCACTGTGCGACGGCGTTTCCTCGCGTCGCAACCAGCTTCTGGTCGACCTCGGCTCCGAGCTCTCCCTCGGTGCCATCGACGGGGCCGCAGACGCCGACATGGGCTCCCTGGGGGCAACCGTCGACAAGCTCGCCCGTACGTACAAGCCGTTCGGACCGGTGCTCTCCGATTCGATCAACGATCACCTGCGCAAGGTCTTCGGCCCCTCGGGCAAGCGTCCCGGCTACATCGCCGACCGCGTCAAGAAGGTCTGGGAACTGGGCGACGGCTGGGCACACCACGTCACCGCAGCAGTGGCTCTCGGTACTCGTGACGGCGCCAGCATCCGCGGCGGCGACCTCGGTGGCCTGAGCTCCGGCGCACTGGCCGACGCGGCAGCAGTGGACGCAGTCATCGACAGCGCAGTTGCCTCGGTCGGGTCTGCTCGTGGAGTCAGCGTCTCGTTGCCGGCTACCGGCGGCGGAAGCGGCGGAACTGTCGACGCAGCCGCTCTGGGTGAGTTCACCGAGAACATCACCGGTCGCAACGGCGTTCTGGCCTCGGCCGCACGCCTGGTGCTCGAGCAGCTCGGACTGAACGAAGAAACAGCAGTCACGACGGTCGAGGACACCGAACTGGTCGACCTGGTCTCGGCTGAACTCGGCTCCGACTGGCCGCGTCTGGTTGCTCCGGCATTCGACGCGCAGAAGGCAGTGCTGCTCGACGACCGCTGGGCAAGTGCGCGTGAGGATCTCGCTCGCATTTGGCTCGGTGACACCGCGTTGTCGGTCGAGAACTTCATCGGTGCCGGCTCCACCGTCGCCGCACAGGCGAAGTGGTGGGCCACCCGTGCAACCGACGAAGGCCGCACCCCACTCGCCGAGGTCTACACCCGCATCGCTGATGCGGCTGCTGCGGCAGAATCCGACGCACCCGAGTGGGCAGGCGAGGTCGCAGTAGTGACGGGCGCCAGCAAGGGTTCCATCGCGGCAGCAGTCACGGGCAAGCTCCTTGCCGGTGGCGCAACGGTATTCGTGACCACCTCGCGGCTCGACGGTCAGCGTCTCGGCTTCTACCGCGACCTGTACCGCGAGAACGCTCGCGCCGGTGCAGCCCTCTGGGTGGTTCCCGCGAACATGGCGTCGTACACCGACGTCGACGCACTGATCGACTGGATCGGCAACGAAGCCACCGAGAACGCAGGCGGCGCAAAGAAGCTCATCAAGCCGGCCATGACGCCGACGATGCTCTTCCCGTTCGCAGCTCCCCGTGTCGGCGGCGAACTCTCCGACGCCGGCGCTCGCGCCGAAATGGAAATGCGCGTGCTGCTCTGGTCGGTGGAGCGCCTCATCGGCGGTCTGTCGAAGATCGGTTACGACAGCGACGTCGACACGCACCTGCACGTGGTGCTGCCCGGTTCGCCGAACCGCGGAACGTTCGGCGGCGACGGTGCTTACGGCGAGGCCAAGGCTTCGCTGATCGCCGTGGTCAATCGCTGGAAGGCCGAGCGCAACTGGGCCGAGCGGGTCACGTTGGCACATGCGGTCATCGGTTGGGTTCGCGGAACCGGACTCATGGGTCACAACGATCCGATCGTCGACGCAGTCGAAGCTGCGGGCGTCCGCACCTGGTCCACCCAGGAGATGGCGACCGAACTGCTGAAGACGGCAACCCGCGAGTCGCGGCGCGCTGCTGCCGAGGCTCCGCTCGAGGTCGACCTGACCGGTGGGCTCGCCCAGGCGAACCTCGACCTCGCCGCACTGGCCAAGGAAGCTGCCGAGGTGGCCGAGATCGCCGAGGCTGTCGACGAAGCAGTGGACGAGTCCAGCATCCTGGCGCTGCCCGCGCCGGCTCGCATCGACGACTCGGTCAAGGCTCCGAGCTGGCCCGAACTGGACGTCACCCCCGCGGACCTCGTGGTCATCGTGGGTGCCGGAGAGCTCGGACCCTACGGTTCCTCGCGTACCCGCTTCGAGATGGAGGTCGACGAGCAGCTCTCTGCCGCAGGCGTTCTCGAATTGGCGTGGAACACCGGACTCATCGTCTGGGAGAACGACCCCAAGCCGGGCTGGTACGACGTCGAATCCGGTGACCTGGTACCCGAGGCGGAAATCGCCGACAAGTACCACGACGCAGTCGTCGAGCGTTGCGGCATCCGTCGTTACGTCGACGAGGGCGCGATGATCGACAACACCGCTCCGCTGCTCACCTCCGTGTTCCTGGACAAGGATCTGAGCTTCGTGGTCGGCAGTGAGGCAGAGGCTCAGGCC
>NZ_CAURKP010000192.1:0-9084 GCF_963525155.1 uncultured Rhodococcus sp. | reverse complement strand
GTGCCCGTGAGAAATTGGTAGGCGCAACCCGCATTGCCGTTCCGGGCTGCTACCCGACGGCAGCGAGCCTCGCGCTGGCCCCCGCCGTTGCCGCGGGGATCGTGGACTCACACGTGAACGTGGTCGCGGTCAGTGGCACTTCGGGCGCCGGCCGGGCACCGAAGGCTGATCTGCTGGGTTCCGAGGTCATGGGCTCCGTCCGTGCGTACGGCGTCGGCGGCGTCCATCGCCACACCCCCGAGATCATTCAGAATCTCTCGGCCGCAGGCGGCAAGGACATCAGTGTCTCCTTCACTCCGGTCCTCGCGCCCATGCCGCGCGGCATCCTCGCGACCTGCACGGCAGCCACCACGGCCACCGAAGAGCAAGCGCGCGAAATCTACGAAAAGGCATACAACGACGAGCCGTTCATCCACGTGCTGCCTGCCGGAGTCTTCCCGCAGACCGGTGCCGTGATCGGATCCAATGCCGTGCAGATCGGGGTCACCGTTGACGCCGACGCCGGTCAGCTCGTTGTCATCTCGGCAATCGACAATCTCACCAAGGGCACCGCCGGTGGCGCGGTGCAATCGATGAATCTCGCCCTTGGCCTACCCGAGACCGCAGGTCTCTCTACCGTGGGAGTAGCTCCGTGAGCACCGACAATCCGCAGCAGATCGACAACGCAATCGAGCCTGACGCGACCGTTGCAGACGTGGTTCACGTCGCCGGGGGACGTCTGCTCCGCACGCAGGGCGTCACCGCACCTGCCGGATTCCGCGGTGCCGGAATTGCTGCCGGTATCAAGAAGAGTGGCAAGTCGGACCTCGCATTGGTGCTCAACGAGGGACCCGATCTGGCCGCTGCCGGCGTCTTCACCCTGAACAAGGTCAAGGCAGCTCCGGTGCTCTGGTCTCAGCAGGTCCTGACGACGGGCAAGCTGCGCGCGGTGGTGCTCAACTCGGGCGGCGCGAACGCCTGCACGGGCGCGGGTGGATTCCAGGATGCACACAAGACTGCCGAGGAAGTTGCTTCGGCACTGAGTAATTGGGGCACCGAGACGGGCGCGATCGAGGTCGCTGTCTGTTCGACCGGACTTATCGGTGACCGCTTGCCCATGGACAAGCTGATCCCCGGTGTCACCGAGGTGGTGCACGAACTGGCCGGCGGAATCTCCGGCGGCACCGACGCGGCATACGCGATCATGACCACCGATACCGTGCCGAAGCAGGCGTCGCTGCACCACGCGAACAAATGGAACGTCGGCGGAATGGCCAAGGGCGCAGGCATGCTCGCGCCTGCGCTGGCCACCATGCTGTGCGTCGTCACGACCGATGCGGTCGCAACGGCGGATCAGCTCGATACCGCTCTGCGCGCCGCCACCCACCTGAGCTTCGATCGCCTCGACGTCGACGGCGCCACGTCCACCAACGACACAGTGCTCCTGTTGGCCTCCGGCGCCAGCGGTGTCACGCCGACGCAGGACGAACTGAACGCCGCAGTGCTGGCCGTGTGTGATGATCTCGCGGATCAGTTGATGGCAGACGCCGAGGGCGTCACCAAGCGGGTCAAGGTGACGGTTCGCGGCGCGGCGTCCGAGTCCGATGCGTTGATCGGCGCCCGGACCATCGCCCGCGACAGCCTGGTCAAGACAGCGCTTTTCGGTTCCGATCCCAATTGGGGTCGCGTTCTCGCCGCAGTGGGTATCGCTCCCATCGAGCTCGATCCCGATCGAATCAGTGTGTCCTTCAACGGGAGTCCCGTCTGCATCGACGGCGTCGGTGCTCCGGGGGCGCGTGAGGTGGACCTGAGTGGGATCGACATCGAACTCGACATCGATCTGGGAATCGGCAACGAGTCCGTGAGCATTCGCACCACGGACCTCTCGCATGCTTACGTCGAAGAGAACTCGGCGTATTCGTCATGACCGAGACATATCCCGTGATCAGCGAGCATCAGAAGGCGCATGTCCTCGCCGACGCGCTGCCGTGGCTGCAGCGATTCCGAGACAAGGTGGTCGTGGTCAAGTACGGCGGAAACGCCATGATCGACGAGACGCTCAAAACGGCATTTGCCGCCGACATGGCGTTCCTGCGGACTGTCGGCATCCCTCCCGTCGTCGTGCACGGCGGTGGCCCGCAGATCAACGCGATGCTGGCACGCCTTGGCATGAAGGGTGAGTTCCGCGGTGGTTTCCGTGTGACGACGCCCGAGGTGATGGACGTCGTGCGGATGGTGCTTTTCGGTCAGGTCGGCCGTGAACTCGTCGGCTTGATCAACGCGCACGGTCCTTACGCGGTCGGTATCTCCGGTGAAGATGCGCACCTGTTCACCGCTACTCGACGCACTGTTGCGGTCGAGGGGGAGCAGACCGACATCGGGCTGGTCGGGGACGTCACCACCGTGAACCCGGACGCGGTACTCGATCTCATTGCGGCAGGACGTATTCCGGTCGTCTCGACCATCGCACCCGACGCCGACGGTGTCGTCCACAACATCAACGCCGATACCGCTGCTGCAGCACTGGCCGAGGCGATCGGTGCCGAGAAGCTCGTTGTCCTCACCGACGTCGAGGGCCTGTACACCGATTGGCCGGACCGAGCCTCACTGGCCACCGAAATCGACACCGACGCCCTGGCCCAGTTGTTGCCGAGTCTCGACGCCGGCATGGTGCCCAAGATGGAGGCCTGCCTTCGCGCGGTGCGCGGAGGTGTGCCGTCGGCGCACGTGATCGACGGTCGGCTCGAACATTCAGTCCTACTCGAACTTTTCACCGGTGAAGGAATCGGCACGATGGTCGTGCCGGGTCCCTCGGTCGCCGGTCCCCAGCAGGGAGCTATCTCATGAGCACGATCGATCTGCAGCAGCGGTGGTCCGCTTCGCTGATGAACAATTACGGCGTACCCCGGGTTGCTCTCGTCCGCGGTGACGGCGCCGTACTCACCGACGCCGACGGCAAGCAGTACGTCGACTTCCTGGCAGGAATCGCGGTCAACATCCTCGGACACGGACATCCGGCCGTCGTCGAAGCCGTCACTACTCAGTTGTCGACACTCGGCCATGTTTCCAACCTGTACGCCAGCGAGCCGGTCGTCGAGTTGGCGGAGCAGTTGCTCGCTCATCTCGGCAACGTCACCGGGCGCGCGTTCTTCTGCAACTCCGGTACCGAGGCGAACGAGGCTGCCTTCAAGCTCGCTCGCGCCACCGGCCGGAAGAAGATCATCGCAGCCGAAGGCTCCTTCCACGGTCGCACGATGGGGGCACTCGCTCTGACGGGTCAGCCGGCCAAGCGGGCGCCGTTCGAACCGATGCCCGCCGGTGTCGAGTTCGTGCCGTACGGCGACGTCGAGGCACTCGAGCAGGCCGTCGATTCCGACACCGCCGCTGTGTTCCTCGAACCGATCATGGGTGAGGGCGGCGTCGTGGTGCCACCCGAGGGATACCTCGTCGAGGCTCGGCGGATCACCGCCGAGCGCGGTGCACTTCTCGTGCTCGACGAAGTGCAGACCGGCATCGGCCGGACCGGCTGGTTCTACGCCCATCAGGCAGTCGGCATCGTTCCGGACGTCATCACCCTCGCGAAGGGACTCGGTGGCGGAATGCCGATCGGCGCCTGCATCGCGACCGGGGCAACGGCCGAGTTGTTCGGACCGGGTAAGCACGGTACGACGTTCGGTGGCAATCCGGTGTGTGCTGCGGCGGCACTTGCCGTGCTGAAAACCATTGCAGCGGAAGACCTGATCTCACGCGCCGACAGCTTGGGTAAGTCGATCTCGGCGGGCATCGAAGATCTGGGCCATCCGTTGGTCGACTACGTACGGGGATCAGGACTGTTGCTGGGTGTCGTGCTGACCGAGGACGTCGCGCCGGCGGTGGAAAACGCAGCGCGCGAAGCCGGGTACCTTGTGAATGCAGCGCAACCCGGAGTGATCCGGTTGGCGCCGCCGCTCATCCTCACGGACGAGCAGGCCGAAACCTTCGTGGCAGCACTACCTGCCATCTTCGACAGCGCACTATCGGCTGACCAGCCGGGGGAGAAGTGACTACCGTGGTGAAACACTTTCTCAGGGACGACGATCTGACTCCTGCGCAGCAGGCCGAAGTTCTCGAACTCGCAGCGATTCTCAAGAAGGACCCGTTCGCTCGGCGTCCGCTCGAGGGTCCCCGCGGAGTCGGTGTCATCTTCGAGAAGAACTCGACGCGTACACGTTTCTCGTTCGAGATGGGCATCGCACAGATGGGCGGCCACGCTGTCGTCGTAGACGGGCGCAGCACTCAACTCGGTCGTGAAGAGACCTTGGCGGACACCGGACGCGTTCTCTCCCGCTACGTCGATGCCGTCGTGTGGCGCACGTTCGGCCAGAAGCGACTGGAGCAAATGGCTACGGGCGCAACGATTCCCATCGTCAACGCATTGTCCGACGAATTTCATCCCTGTCAGGTTCTGGCCGATCTGCAAACGCTGATCGAGCAGAAGGGTGAGCTCAAGGGACTGAAGCTGACCTACCTGGGCGACGGCGCCAACAACATGGCTCACTCGCTGATGCTCGGCGGAGTCACCGCAGGCATCGACGTCACCATTGCCAGCCCCGCGGGCTTCGAACCGGCGGACTGGGTAGTGGCAGCAGCACGCAAACGCGCCGAGGAAACCGGCGCGACCATCACGCTGACGCAGGACCCGCAGGCCGGCGTCGTCGGTGCCGACGCGTTGGTCACCGATACCTGGACCTCGATGGGTCAGGAGAACGACGGACTCGATCGGGTCGGACCTTTCCGTCCGTTCCAGATCAACAAGGAGCTGCTCGCAAAGGCAGATCCGAAGGCCGTCGTCCTGCACTGCCTGCCCGCGCATCGCGGCGAAGAAGTCACCGACGAGGTTCTCGACGGGCCGCAGAGTGTTGTCTGGGACGAGGCGGAGAACCGTCTGCACGCCCAGAAGGCATTGCTCGTGTGGCTGCTGGAACAGCGAACCCAACTGGACCCGGCGTGAGCGTCGCTCCCACTCGGGCTGGTCGCCAGTCGCGCATCATCGCGCTTCTGGCGGCTCACCCTGTCCGAAGTCAGACGGAGCTGGCGGCCTTGCTCGGTGCCGAGGGCATCGAAGCAACGCAGGCGACGCTCTCGCGTGACCTCGAAGAGCTGGGAGCGGTGAAACTGCGTGCCGCCGACGGCGGCGCCGGTGTTTACGTGGTGCCGGAGGACGGGAACCCGGTACGCGGTGTGGCCGGCGGTACCGACCGCCTCTCACGGCTGTTGGGTGAGTTGTTGGTCTCCACCGATTTCAGCGGCAACATGGCGATCCTCCGGACACCGCCGGGAGCCGCGCACTACCTCGCGAGCGCACTGGATCGGTCCTCGATGCCGGACATCGTGGGCACGATCGCCGGAGATGACACCATCTTCGTAGTGGCCCGGGAACCGCTTTCCGGAGCGGAACTCGCGGCCATGATCGAATCGCTCGCCTGACCCCTTATTCTTTGATAGAGATTTTCAACCGAAGGAGCACAAAAACCATGGCCGATCGCGTCGTACTCGCCTACTCGGGCGGGCTGGACACTTCTGTTGCCATCAGTTGGATCGGTAAGGAGACGGGCGCTGAAGTTGTCGCCGTCGCCATCGATCTGGGGCAGGGTGGCGAGGACATGGAGGTCGTGCGTCAGCGCGCGATCGACTGCGGCGCAGTCGAATCCGTTGTCGTCGACGCCCGCGACGAGTTCGCGGACGAATACTGCCTGCCGACCATCGCGGCCAACGCCCTGTACATGGACCGCTACCCGCTCGTCTCGGCCATCAGCCGTCCGCTGATCGTCAAGCACATCGTCGAAGCTGCACGCTCGCACGGCGGCACCATCGTCTCGCACGGTTGCACCGGTAAGGGCAACGACCAGGTTCGCTTCGAGGTCGGATTCGGCGCCCTCGCACCCGACCTGCAGGTCATCGCACCGGTCCGCGACTACGCCTGGACCCGCGAGAAGGCCATCGCCTTCGCCGAAGAGAACAACATCCCGATCAACGTCTCCAAGAAGTCGCCGTTCTCGATCGACCAGAACGTCTGGGGCCGCGCCGTCGAGACCGGATTCCTCGAGGATCTGTGGAACGCGCCGACGAAGGACGTCTACGACTACACCCAGGACCCGACGGTCAACTGGAACGCACCCGACGAGCTCATCATCAGCTTCGACAAGGGCCGCCCGGTCGCCATCGACGGCCGCCCGGTGTCGGTTCTCGAAGCCATTCAGGAACTGAACAAGCGCGCAGGCGCTCAGGGCGTCGGCCGTCTCGACGTCGTCGAGGACCGTCTCGTGGGCATCAAGAGCCGTGAGATCTACGAAGCTCCCGGCGCGATGGTTCTCATCACCGCACACCAGGAACTCGAGCACGTCACCCTCGAACGCGAACTCGGTCGCTACAAGCGTCAGATGGAGCAGCGTTGGTCCGAGCTGGTCTACGACGGCCTCTGGTTCTCGCCCCTCAAGGACGCACTGGACACGTTCGTCAACAAGACGCAGGAACGCGTTACCGGCGACATCCGTCTCTTCCTGCACGGTGGAGCCATCACCGTCAACGGTCGTCGCAGCCCGGAGTCGCTCTACGACTTCAACCTCGCGACGTACGACGAGGGCGACAGCTTCGACCAGTCCGCATCGAAGGGCTTCGTCGAGATCCACGGTCTGTCGTCGAAGGTCGCCGCGAAGCGCGATCTGGGACTCTGAGCCATGACGGCTCACGGTGACGGAGACGCCCAAAAACACGGCACCAACGAAGGCGCGCTGTGGGGCGGGCGGTTCGAATCCGGACCGGCCGCTGCCATGGCGGCGCTGAGCAAGTCGACTCACTTCGACTGGGTCCTCGCTCCGTACGACGTGCGGGCGTCGCAGGCGCATGCACGTGTGCTGAACAAGGCAGGCCTGCTCAGCGAAGCCGACCTCGTGACAATGCTCGACGGTCTCGACCGCCTGGCGGCAGATGTCGCCAGTGGCGCCTTCGGGCCCAGCGAGTCGGACGAGGACGTACACGGCGCACTCGAGCGCGGTCTGATCGAGCGTGTCGGGCCTGAGGTCGGTGGGCGCCTGCGTGCTGGACGTTCGCGAAACGACCAGGTGGCCACGCTGTTCCGCATGTGGCTTCGGGATGCGGTCCGCCGCATCTCCACCGGCGTTCTCGACGTGGTCGATGCTTTGGCGACTCAGGCCGGGGCCCACCCGGATGCCGTGATGCCGGGCAAGACGCACCTGCAGGCGGCTCAGCCGGTCCTGTTGGCGCATCACCTGCTCGCTCACGCACATCCGTTGTTGCGCGACGTGCAGCGCCTTCGCGACTTCGACGTTCGAGCTGCGGTGTCCCCGTACGGTTCCGGTGCACTCGCCGGTTCCTCGCTCGGTCTCGACCCCGAAGCCATTGCAGCGGAATTGAAGTTCGACAGCTCGGCCGAGAACTCGATCGACGCAACCGCTTCGCGTGATTTTGCGGCGGAAGCAGCGTTCGTGCTTGCGATGATCGGTGTCGACCTCTCCCGCATGGCGGAAGAGATCATCATCTGGAGCACACCGGAGTTCGGCTACATCACGCTTGCCGACGCGTGGTCGACGGGATCGTCGATCATGCCGCAGAAGAAGAATCCGGATGTCTCGGAACTGACGCGCGGTAAGTCGGGTCGTTTGATCGGCAACCTGACCGGATTGTTGGCGACGCTCAAGGCTCAGCCGCTGGCGTACAACCGCGATCTGCAAGAGGACAAGGAACCGGTTTTCGACTCGGTTGCGCAGCTCGAGATGCTGCTCCCGGCCATCACCGGTCTGGTGCAGACGCTCGAGTTCCACACCGAGCGCATGGCGGAACTAGCTCCGGCAGGGTTCACGTTGGCCACCGACATCGCGGAGTGGATGGTGCGTCAGGGCGTGCCGTTCCGGGTTGCCCACGAGGCTGCTGGAGCGTGTGTGCGTGTCGCCGAAGCGCGAGGCGTCGGACTCGAAGATCTCACCGACGAGGAACTGGCCGGCGTCGACAGCGCGCTGACACCCGCTGTTCGTGAGGTGCTGACAGTCGAGGGTTCCATCGCTTCGCGCAACGCGCGAGGCGGCACCGCGGGGGTGCGGGTTGCCGAGCAGCTGGACGGAGTCAAAGCAGTGGCGCAGTCACTGCGGGAATGGACCCTGTGACCTCGCGGTCACGAGTGTTGTCGCTCTCTTTTCGGCAGTAGTCCTTCGGTCGTACGCGGTCAGGTAGCAGAATTTGCTCCCTGACCGCGTACGCGTATTCGTCGTCAGTAGGCTTGTCGCGCGCGGGAAAAATGAGACTGACGTCACATGGTGAGTAACTTGGGAGTGAAATGGTGGGATTGAATTCCAAGTCTGTGCTGGGCCCGATTCGTCGGGTGGTTGCGACAGCACAAAACGGCCTCGAGGTCGTCCGGTTGGGTGGGCTGGAAACGGATGCGACCACGTCGCCGTTCGAGATCGTCGAACGCGCGGCGATGTATCGGCTACGGCGCTACTTCCCGGACAGTGACCCGGAAACCGTCGGCGCACCGATCTTGCTGATCCCGCCGATGATGATGTCGGCGAACGTGTACGACGTGACCCGTGACCAGGGCGCTGTGGGAATTCTGCACGAGATGGGCCTTGATCCCTGGGTCGTCGATTTCGGTTCGCCCGACTCCGAAGAGGGCGGTTGGGATCGTAACCTCGCCGATCACATCATCGCTCTCAGCGACATCGTCGATCACATCCACCGTCACACCGGAAAAGATGTTCACATCTCCGGTTATTCGCAGGGTGGCATGTTCGCCTATCAGGCTGCCGCGTATCGGCGTAGTCGAAACATCGCCAGCGTCATCACCTTCGGCAGTCCGGTCGACACACTCGCCGCGCTACCCTTCGGCATCCCGGCGGGATTGGCAACCAAGGGTGCAGATTTCCTCGCCGATCACGTCTTCAATCGCCTGGCGGTCACCGGGTGGATGGCCCGTACCGGGTTCCAGTTGCTCGATCCCGTGAAGACGCTGAAGATGCGCGTCGACTTTCTGCTTCAACTGCACGACCGGGAGGCGTTGCTTCCGCGGGAGCAGCAACGACGCTTCCTCGCGACCGAGGGTTGGGTCGCGTG
>NZ_CAURKP010000191.1:0-9230 GCF_963525155.1 uncultured Rhodococcus sp. | reverse complement strand
CACTCCGGTGGCTGAGGTGTTGAAGACGGCCTGACCTGCTGTGCGCCTTTATTAACCGCGGGCGGTTAATAATGGCGCACAGGGGTTACCCCATGTGGACTGCACCCTCGGCGGGCAGATCACCCTTCTTGGCGCGGACCAGCACCAGCACTACCGGTGCGATGATCGCCAACAGGATTGCCGCCCAACCGAATGCGGCCGAGTATCCGGATACCTCGGCGCCGAAGAAGTAGTCCGTCATCGAGGCGACGAAGTCCTGCACCGGCTGGGGGAGTAGCGCCAATTGATCGCCGGTCGGGATGGTCGCATTCGACATGTCGACAGGAATGCCTTCCGGCGGGATCGGCGCCGCGTTGTCGGCGGTGAAGGCCGACTTGGCCGAAGCGTAGATCGTGGTGAACAGTGCGGTTCCGAGTGCGCCGCCGATCTGCAGGGTGGCGTTGACCAGGGCACTGGCAGCGCCGGCGTCGTGGTCGGGGACACCGATCAGTGCGAGGTTCTGCATCGGCACCATCAGCAGACCCAGTCCGAAGCCGAAGATCGCGAGGCCGGGGAACACGTGCGTCCAGTAGGAGCTGTGTACCTCGATCTGGGTCAGCATGAGCAGTCCTACCGCTGCCACCAGCGGGCCGGCGACCATGAGCGGCTTGGGGCCGATCTTGGTGGACAACTGCGCTGCGATGGTCGACGCCAAGACGATGAAGAACGCCATCGGCAGCGATCCGACGCCGGCCATGACCGGGCTGAATCCGAGCACGATCTGCAGGTAGAACGTCAGGTACAACGTGCCGCCGAGCAGGGCGGCGCCCACCAGCATGGAGCCGATCAGAGCAGCGCCGCGATCGCGATGCCACGGAACGCTCAGCGGTAGAAGCGGATTCTTGCTGCGGCTCTCGACGACCACGAAGATCGCGAGGAAGACCAGACCCAGTGCGATGAACAGCAAAGTGTCCGCCTGACCCCAGCCGTGCTCGGCGCGTGTGAATCCGTAGACCAGTGAGCCGAGCCCCAGGGCGATGAGGACAGCGCCGGGAAGGTCGTAGCTCGTGTCGCCGTGCGCTTTGGTTTCCTTGACGATCGGGACGGCCGCAGCGATGGCGATCAGCGCGATCGGGATGTTGACGAGCAGGCACCAGCGCCAGTCGACGTACTGCGTCAGCACTCCACCGAGGAGAAGGCCGATAGCAGCGCCACCGCCGGAGATCGCGCCGTAGACGGCAAAAGCCTTGGCGCGCTCCTTCTCTCCGATGAAGGTGGTGGTGAGCATCGACAGCGCGGCGGGCGCGAGCAGTGCTGCGAAGACGCCCTGGCCGGCGCGGGCGATGAACAGTTCGATACCGCTCTGAGCGATGCCGCCGATGCCGGAGGCAACCGCGAAGCCCGCCATGCCGACGATGAAGGAGCGCTTGCGGCCCCAGTAGTCGGCAATACGTCCGCCGAGGAGCAGCAGCGCACCGAACGCCAAGGCGTACGACGTGACCACCCACGCGCGGTCAAGGTCGCTGATGCCCAGTTCCTCCTGGGCTGCCGGTAGGGCGATGGAGACGATGGTGCCGTCGAGCACCACCATGAGTTGAGCGAACGCGACGATGCAGAGCACCAGCCAGCGACGTTGATGATTCGGATTCTCGGAGACAGCCGGGATCGGTGGCAGAGTGCCGCCGTCGACGTGGGACGTGGTGGTCATTGGAAAAAGGTATTCCAGCC
Organism: uncultured Rhodococcus sp.; assembly: GCF_963525155.1. Taxonomy (NCBI): domain Bacteria; kingdom Bacillati; phylum Actinomycetota; class Actinomycetes; order Mycobacteriales; family Nocardiaceae; genus Rhodococcus; species uncultured Rhodococcus sp. The sequence continues at coordinate 7,523 of NZ_CAURKP010000191.1, read as the reverse complement.
TTCTCGGGTGAGTCAAACGAAATAGTTCGTTCGGTTACCATCATCACTATGGCTCCCACTGACGTGACCGCGACGAAACAGCGAATCCTCGACGCTGCGCAAGAAGAATTCGGCACCTACGGGCTTGCCGGTGCGCGCATCGATCGGATTGCGAAGAACGGAAACGCCAGTAAGGAGCGCCTCTACGCATATTTCGGTGACAAGGTCGCGTTGTTCCACGCGGTGCTCGACGTCGACTTCGAGCAGGCGATGGAATCCGTCGAGTTCACCGGTGAAGACATGCCCGCGCATGCTGTCGAACTGTTCGACGCAATGCTCGGCAAACCACAGATTCAACGGATGATGATCTGGGGTCAATTGCAGGGTGAGGCACCACGGATGAAGAAGTTGGCCGAGGAACATTCCAGCTGGGTTCCGCGAATGGCCACGATCCGCAAGGCTCAAGAAGACGGCCTCATCTCGAAGCACTGGGACCCCCAGGACCTGATCACGATGCTGTTCGGCCTCGTGTTCGGCTGGGTGGTGGCCCCCGGTGTGGCCGACAACCAGAACGTCGACGCCGACGAGATCGCGCGCCGCCGTGAAGTGGTGCGCGAGGCCGTCACTCGAATCTGCAAGCCGTGACTGTCAGCGAGAGAGGTACGCGGCCCAACCGCCGTAGTCGGTGATGTCAGCTGCGCCGTTTACGGCGTCATGAGTGCAGCTGAAACCGACTGTCGTTCTGCCGTCGGATAACTCGACGCTGGTGAGCGCCATCGGTGCAGGCAAGGCGGCGAGGAACGTTCCCAGCCCGGCCGGTGAGATTCGGAAGATCTCGCCGACGACCGGTGCGCCGAGTCCAGGGCCACGGCGTACCAGGCCGGGCTTCGGTGGCGTCGTGTCGAGAGCGAAGAGCCGGTAGGCATCCGAGGTCGTGACGGTTTCGACGTACCGCGCGCCGAGGTCGACCAACTGTGTGTTGAGGGGTTGCCCGCGCAGGTGAGCGCCGAATACTGCGAGATCGATTCCGGTATCGACGAGGGTGGGTGAAGGCACACCGCCGAGTCGCGCAGCGAGGTCGATGGCGATCTGGTCGTCGAAAGCGGGTACGACGAACATGACGCCGAACGGGTGATCTTCGGCGGTGCGGTGTCCGGGCGCCGCGACGGCCGCCATGTCGAGCAGGTTGCAGAAGTTGGTGAAAGTTCCCATCCGGCGGTTGATTCCGAACGGATCCTCGGTCACGGCAGCGATGGTCGGATGTTCGGTGGTGGTGGGAAGCAGTAGGGCGTCGAACCCGGCGAGGAGTTCCCGGGCGGCAGCCTTGGCGCGGGTGAGAGCATCGAGATCGTCGACCAGCTGGTATCCGGTGGGGTGCTTCGCACCGAGCACGATGTCGGACACCGCGGGATCTGCTCCGGCAGGACGAGTTTCGAGGAACTCGCCGGCAGCGGCGTACCGCTGCGCCACCACGGCGCCGTCGTAGAGCAATCGGGCCGCGTCGAGCAGTCCGGATATGTCGACGGTCTCGGTCTCGGCGCCGCCGGCTACCAGAGCTGTCACAGTGTCCTGAAATGCTGCTGTATACGACGGGCTCAGTTGAGCGAGATCCTCGATTCGGGGGACGGCGACGCGGGGATTCGGCGCCGCCGCGAGACGAACGTCGGAAGGCCAGACGCGGCTGCGGGGATCCCGAGATTCGTGGCCGATCATGATTGCCGCTGCCGCGGTTGCCGATTCGAGGTCGTCGGCAAATACCGTCAGAGCGTCGTAGTCGACGCAGGCGGGCACTACTCCGTGGGCGGGGATGACGCCGAGCGAGAGCTTGAGTCCGTAGATCCCGTGGAACGCTGCCGGCACCCGGCCCGAACCGGCAGTGTCGGTGCCGATTCCGATGTCTGCAATTCCCAGCGCGACAGCGACGGCGGATCCGGAGCTACTACCGCCCGAGATCAACTCTTCGTCCCAGGCGCAGCGAACGGCTCCGTACGGACTGCGCGTTCCGACCAGTCCGGTGGCGAACTGGTCCAGATTGGTCTTCCCCAGAACAACAGCCCCGTGCTCGATCAACCGCGCAACGGCACTGGCGGTTTCGTCCGGCGAATACGCGAATTCGGGGCACGCCGCTGTGGTCGGCAGACCGGCGACGTCGACGTTGTCCTTGACGGCGACCAGACGCCCAGCCAGAGGAAGATGCTCGCCCGCGGCGATTCTGGCTTCGACCGAAGCGGCATCGGCAAGCACATCTTCCTTGCGGCGCAACGTGATCCAGACTTCGGGGCGATCTACTTCCTCGATCCGCTGGAATGCCTGCTCGACCCGGGCTGTCGGGGTGAAAACTTCTGCTGCGATGGTCATGGTGTGTACTGCTCCGATCAGTCCGTGATGTTGGCGAGTGAGAGCGCGGTGATCGCGCGGGTCACCCGGTCGAGGACGACGTCGAGAGACTCGCCGATGTGCTGGTGCAAAAGCGTGCGGGCCTCGGGCAGATTGCCGGCACGTAGTTCTTCGAGGATTCGAATGTGCTCCGCGATCGAGGTGTCGATGCGGCCGTTGACCATGAAGTCGTACATCCGAACGTGCCGGATACGGGAATTCACCGACAGCAGCGACGCGACCAGTTCATTGTTTCCCGACGCCCTCAGTACGGCGACGTGGAATTCCTCGTCCAGTTCGACGAACCCCGGTTCCTGAGCGGGCGGATCGAGAGCCAGGGCACGCCACCGCACCAACTCGTCGTCGAGGATTGTTCGGTCGTGCCGGATCGTCGGATCTGCGATCGCCCGGGTAATTCCTTGTAGTTCCAGAGTGATTCGGAGTTCATACAGATCTCGGATCCGCGGGATACTCGGGCGCACGGCGGAGAACCCGTACTCTTCCCGGCGCAGGAGTCCATCGGCGCACAGCATCGTCAACGCTTCCCGTACTGGTGTGCGAGAAATGCCGAAACGCGTGGAGAGTTTCGGTTCCGTCAGGCGCTGATCGAACCCGATAGTCCCGTTGACCAGTTCGGTGCGTAGTTCCCGGTAGACCACCTCACGCAGTGGCTCCGGCGCCGTATTCATCCCTGTCGACATACCTGTATACGCTATTGATCAGGTGTTTCGTCCAGATGTCTTCGGGTTAGAGCTGAGTTACGGCCGCCGCGGGACGTCAGGTGAAGTCGCGCTGAACCCGCAAGGTTCCGATCGTGGTGGCCAGGCCGTCGTACTGAGTGACCAACAAGGTGAATTCGATCAACCGGCGATCGTCGAGATGCTGCGAGAGCGTTCCCCACGTGTCGTCAGTGACGTCCTTGGTGGTGACCAACTCGTCGACCGCAGTCAAGATCGCACGGTGACGCGGACTCAACTCGGAAGCGCCAGGTCCCTCGATGATTCGGGCCAGTTCTTCTGCGTCGATTCCGGCTTTGCGGCCGAGCCTGATGTGGTGATCCATCTCGTAACCGCAGTCCCGCAGGTGCGCGACCCGCAGGATGATCAGTTCGGTGTCGTGGCGAGAGATCTTGCCGCCGGGCATGAGTGAGCCGGAGTAGTGCAGCCAACCGCGGAACAGTCCACCCGTGCGGCCCAAGGTGCTGAACAGATGCGCGTCGGGTGCTCCGGCAGCCTTCGACAGGACACGCCAGATTCCCCAGTTGATCGGACCGAGGTCTTTGAATCGGCCGGGCGGGATGCGGGGGTTCATGCGACTCCACGGATGTGAGAGGGACGGAGGTCGATAGCTCGTTGCGCGATGTGGCGAACCGCGGCGCTGCGGCGGGGCGCGTGTACGCGTGACTTCCGGCCGACGATACCGCGCTCGAACGCGTCGACGGCGTCAGCGATGGTCGTGGTGCCGACGCTGGCGAGGGTTCCGCGTGCTCCGTCGAACGACAGTGCGGTGGTATCGGTGTCGATGTCGCCGATGTACGCGACGCCCACCTTGGTGCCGAGGTGTTTCATTTCCCAGCGCAACGCGTCGCCCAACGCTTCGACGCCGGCGCGCGAAGCACCGAACGGTCCGCGAAACGGATGCTTGGCGGCGCCGTGAGCCGAGGCGACCACCAGGGCGTAACCGTTTTCGTGACTGATGTGCGGACCTGCTGCGCGCAGGGTGTAGTACGTGCCCATGAGGTTGACTTCGACGGCGCGGCGCATGTCCGCAGGGTCGCCGCCGAGGATCGACGAGTTCGCCTCGACCCCGGCATTGGCGACGACGACGTCGATGCCTCCCAGCTTCTCAGCGATGTGGTCGACGCCGCGAGATACCTGCGCGAGATCGGCGACATCGCACAACTGCCAGGGGGCGCGGCCGCAGGAAGTGGCGACTTGCTCGAGAAGTTCAGGCTCGAGGCCGAGCAGTCCCACGGACGCACCACGGTCGTACAGGCGTCTGGCCAGCGAAGAACCGATATTGCGGGCAGCGCCGGTGATCAGGATGCGCCGACCCGTCAGGTCGTCCGCACTACTCTTGGCCGATTCGGCCTTGCCCGCCTCGCTCTTGCCCATTGCTGTGTCCCTACGCAGTGACCTTCTGGTCCTCCGACGCTAACACCGCCGGGTAGCTGCGACTGCAAGTACCGCCAACTCCGTCCGAATGGACGCTCAGACCGATGCGGCTTCGAGACGCGGATGTGAGGCGGAAGCCTGGGTCGACCGCAATCGACGGAATCGGACCACGGCAACGACGGCGGCAACAGCGGCGAGGATCACCAACGGCAGTGACGGGCCCATCGTGGGTTCGATGACAACCAATAGCACCGGCAGTCCGAATCCGAGATAGGTGCCGACGTAGAAGATCCCGGTCAAAGCGCCCCTCGAGGCCGGGGGAGCCAGCGACTCGAGGTCGAGCAGTCCCTCACGCAGACACAGTCCGTAGGCCGTACCGAGGACGAGCGCGCAGACGATGAACAACCCGAGCGCGGGGTGTGCGCCGCCGACGGCGACCAGGCAGTATCCGAGCGCCGCCAGTGCGGCGCCGACCGTGCCGGCCTGAGGACCCCAATTGCGATGGCGCGCAGCGGTTTGAACCAAGATTCCAGCACCCAGAGTCAGCGCCGCCGCGAAACCCGGAAGGAGAGGGCCGGAGTAGCGGTCTCCGAGCCTGGCCGTCATGGTCACAAAAGAGACTGGTGCGCTGGCGAACACCCACGGCGCCAACGGAAGTGCCCAGAGCAGCGCATTTGCGACGGAGCGCTCCGCGCCGTCTGGCGCATTTGCGACGGAGCGCTCCGCGCCGTCTGGGACGGGTGTGACGGTCGCGGCTTCTACGGAAACAGGTGTACGACTCCACACAGCTGCCGCGGTAACCGAACCCACCGACAAGAAGGCCGAGACGACAAAGGGCGTAGCGAGTGGGAAGGCGGCAAATTGTGCCAACAGACCCGAAAACAGTGGTCCCAGTGCGAAACCCGAGGTGAGTACTACGCCCGCCATCACGGTTCCGGACTTGCCGCGAAGGTCAGCCGCCCACGCGGTACCGGCGCCGATTGCCAGACCGGCACCGATACCGACAACGAGGCGCCCGACCATGAGCCCGGGCGCGTCGTGCCAGAGAAGAAGAATCAAGGTTCCGAGCGAGGCTATGAGCGCTCCGGGCAGGACGACTACAGCTCGGCCGACGCGATCCGACAGTGCTCCACCGGTCAACAGGCCGGGTAGAAGTCCGAGCGCGTAGATACCGAAAACACCGTCGAGCACGGTATGCGAAAGGCCCTCGTCCACCCGGAGAACCGGGATGAGCGAAGCAAAGTGGTTGGCTGCCCAACCCGTCGAAAGTAGAACGGCAAGTACCGAGATGAACCCGCGACGGGAAGGATCGCCCATACCGGCAGCTTAGGCGGGCACCAGATTGCTCACGTCGGCGAGGAGTTCGAACGTGCGCAACCGCGCCTCAGGGTTGCTGCCGGTCGACACCGTGATGAGCTCGTCGGCCTGCGCATGCTCGGTGAACTCGTCGAGGTAGGCGCGGACTTCCACGGGAGTGCCGACGGCGCTGTACTTGGTCATCTGAAGAACCTGCTGACCGGCAGGGGACTCGAGCAGCATGTCCGCCTCGTCGTCCGTGAATTTGCGTCCACCTCCGACAAGAAGGCTGACGCGCGAACGCTGGGCCGCGAGGAAGTCCTGCTGGGCCTGTTCATGCGTCTCGGCGGCGATGACGTTGACGCCGGCGAGGACGTACGGCTCCGCTAGCTGCTCCGACGGCTTGAACTCGCGCCGGTAGATTGCGACGGCGTCGCGCAGGGCGTTGGGGGCGAAGTGCGAGGCAAATGCATACGGCAGGCCGAGCATCGCGGCGAGCTTGGCGCCGAACAGTGACGATCCGAGGATGTATAGCGGAACGTGAGTGCCCTTACCGGGAACGGCATTGATTCCAGGGACACGCGAGGTGTCGCCGAGGTAGCCCTGAAGCTCGAGTACGTCCTGCGGGAAGCTGTCCGAAGAACTCGGGTCGCGTCGCAAAGCCTGCATCGTCTTCTGATCACTACCGGGCGCGCGACCGAGACCGAGATCGATGCGACCCGGGTGCAGAGTCTCGAGGGTGCCGAACTGTTCGGCGATCGTCAGCGGTGCGTGATTGGGGAGCATGATGCCACCGGCGCCGAGGCGGATCTTGGTCGTGTGCGCGGCGATGTGGCTGATCAGAACGCTCGTAGCTGACGACGCGATGGAACTCATGTTGTGGTGCTCGGCGTACCAGATTCGTTTGTATCCCCACTCTTCGGCTCGTTGCGCCAACCTCAGGCTGGCGCCGAAGGTGTCCTTGGCGGTTTCGTTGTCGCCGATGTAGGCGAGGTCGAGGATGGAAAGTGGGACGGCCATGAATGTGGTGCCTTTCTCAGCGAATAGAACGCAAACGTCGTTGGAAGGTGCAACCATCTGGCCGGCTTTCCTATTTCCGCCTGGTCAGCGCCCACGGATGGTGGCGAGGCGGACAAGGCGTGAAGTTCTTGTCTCGATTTCGGTCATTTCGGATATTTCGGATGAAATTGGGGGCTAGATTTCCCGAATCGGAGGTTCTTTCGCATTCCAAGTGAATCGAGACCAGCATGGCCACTGATCGGAAGGCTGTAAACAAGCGCAAAGTACGTGCGTTACTTGCCGGAGGACTTGTCCTCGGTATCGGCGCCGCTGTCACCTTGGCGGCGTGGACAGACAACGTTTTCGGCGACGCGCAGTTCAAGACGGGAAGTTGGAATCTCCAGGGCAGTTTCGACGGACTGACGACCTGGGGTGAGTATCAAGTCGACGCTTCCGCCGGCCACTTCCAATTCAGCACGGGATTCAACACACTCGCACCCGGAACGACGGTATATGCGCCGGTAGCGCTACGGATCGGTCCCACGGCCAGCACTTTCGGCGCGACGGTACAACTACTCGGTGCGACGGGCGGTGATGCCGATCTCAAACCCGCCCTGCGGTACTCGGTGTATCGAGGTGTCTCCTCCACGGCCTGCACGGCGGCGGGAATTGGAGCAGGCACAGCATGGGTGGGCACGACAGCTAGTCCGGTGGCCTTGACGGCAGGTTCGGGTTCGGATGTCACCTTGCTAGGCACGG
>NZ_CAURKP010000190.1:0-9246 GCF_963525155.1 uncultured Rhodococcus sp. | reverse complement strand
TAGGCTGAAGCGTGTCACTGATCGACGAAATGTCCCCTGCACTTCCGGAGCCGACTGCAGTTCCGGAGCCGACTGCGAAGTCTGTTCGCACCTACGAGGTGCGGACGTACGGCTGTCAGATGAACGTCCACGATTCCGAGCGACTGTCCGGTCTGCTCGAGGACGCCGGGTATTCGAAGGCGGAGACCGGAACCGATCCTGATCTTGTCGTCTTCAACACGTGTGCGGTCCGCGAGAACGCGGACAACAAGTTGTACGGCAACCTCAGCCAGCTCGCCCCGAACAAGGAGGCGAACCCCGACATGCAGATCGCGGTCGGCGGGTGCCTGGCGCAGAAGGATCGTGACACCGTCGTCAAGAAGGCGCCGTTCGTCGATGTCGTCTTCGGCACTCACAACATCGGCTCGCTGCCCGCGCTGCTCGATCGTGCGCGTCACAATCAGCGCGCCGAGGTCGAAATCCTCGACGCACTCGAGGCGTTTCCGTCGACACTGCCAGCCAAGCGCGAATCTGCTTATGCAGGTTGGGTTTCCATCTCGGTGGGCTGCAACAACACGTGCACGTTCTGCATCGTTCCGGCCCTGCGTGGCAAGGAAGTGGATCGACGTCCCGGCGACATTCTGGCCGAGGTGCAGGCACTCGTCGACGAGGGTGTCTCGGAAGTAACCCTGCTCGGACAGAACGTCAATGCCTACGGCGTGTCGTTCGCCGATCCGGAACAACCGCGCGATCGCGGAGCCTTCGCCTCCCTCTTGAAGGCATGTGGACACATCGACGGCCTCGAACGGGTGAGGTTCACATCGCCGCACCCGGCAGAATTCACTGACGACGTCATCGAAGCGATGGCAACCACTCCCAACGTCTGCCCGCAGCTGCACATGCCGTTGCAGTCCGGTTCGGACAAGGTTCTCAAAGCGATGAAGCGCTCGTACCGCAAGTCGAAGTACCTCGGGATCATCGAGAAGGTGCGCGCCGCAATGCCGCACGCCGCCATCACCACGGACATCATCGTCGGGTTCCCGGGGGAGACGGAGGAGGATTTCGAGGAGACGCTGGACGTCGTGCGTAAGGCGCGATTCTCCAACGCCTACACCTTCCAGTACTCCAAGCGCCCGGGCACGCCGGCGGCGGAGATGGCCGATCAGCTTCCCAAAGAGGTTGTCCAGGAACGCTACATGCGATTGCTCGCCGTTCAGGAAGAAGTGAACATCGAGGAGAATCGCAAGCTCGTCGGCACCGAGGTCGAACTCTTGGTGGCAGCGGGGGAGGGTCGGAAGAACGCGGCGACTCAACGTCTCAGTGGTCGCGCGCGAGACGGTCGCCTGGTGCATTTCCGCCCCGAGGGAAACCTCGACGGCACAATCCGACCCGGTGACGTGGTGACGGTCGTCGTCACCCACGGAGCCCCTCATCACCTCGTGGCAGATGACGGAGTGCTCACGCACCGTCGGACCCGCGCCGGTGATTCGTTCGAAAAGGGCATCACACCCAAGACCCCGCCCATCGGCGTAGGTCTCGGACTACCGAAGATCGGTGCCCCGGCCCCACAACCCGTCCAGATGGGATGCAACGCATGACCTCGCAACACGAGAACACGACACCACAGCCGGGCGACGACGCCTTCGAGGGCTACCGCAAGGATCTCGACGACGCGGAACGCAAGGTCGCGGGAGAAATCGATCCGGGTGTGCGCGCCATGGTTGTCGCGGTTGCGGTGCTCGTGCTGGTCGGCACCCTTGCACTGCCACATGCGGGAGTTGCGAACGGCTGGGATGTGCTCGCGTACAACCAGGACGCGGAAACCGAACGGATTGCACTGTTCTCACGCTTGTTCGTGTGGTTCGTCGTCATCTTCGGCATCGGATTCTCGATGCTCGCGCTGGTCACGCGGCGTTGGAGTCTGGCCTGGGTCGCACTCGCCGGCAGTGCCGTGGCGAGCGCTCTCGGCATGATGGCCGTCTGGTCGCGTCAGACCATTCCCGCCGGTTTCAATGTGGCAGGACCGTCGATCGGGCTGATCATCGGATGGTTTGCCGTCGTGTTCTTGACGTTCCATTGGCTCAAGGTGGTCTGGACACGAACCAACATTCAGCTCGCTGCCGAGGAGCAACGCCGGATCGCTGCGGCCGAAGCCGAGAAGCATCAGGAATGGAACGTCGGCTGACACAGCAGGCCGTCCGTCCAAAGCACAAGACAACGCCGGCTAACTCCTTTCGGAGTCAGCCGGCGTTTTTGTTGTCTTTACAGCTCGTCGTCGATTACTCGTTGACGGCGCTTTCGGCAGCTTCGGCCCACTCACGCCACTGCTTGGCCTGAGCGAGAGCCTTCTCGGCGTCCTTTGTCTTGCCGGCAGCCTGAGCCTTGGCGGCCTGCTCCTCGAACTGGCTCACCCGCTCCTTGAACTGCGCGACCCGGGCAAGTGCTTCCGGATCGGTGCGACGCCACTCGGCGTCGACCGCGTCGCGCACCTTGGTTTCGATGGCCCGGAGCTTCGCTTCGAGTTCCTGCATTCGGTCGCGCGGCACCTTGCCGATCGCGTCCCACTTCTCCTGCAGGTCGCGAAGCGCTGCGCGGGCGTTCTCGAGTCCGTGTGCCGGATCGATGTTCGCATTGGCAGCGAGCAGCTCCTCCTTTGCAACCGCGTTCTGCTCGAATTCGGCATCGCGCTCGGATGCAGCAGCGTTGCGCGCGGCGAAGAACACATCCTGAGCGCCCTTGAAGCGCTTCCACAGGTTGTCGTCGGCCTCGCGCGGTGCGCGGCCGGCAGCCTTCCACTCGCTGAGCAGATCGCGGAATTCCCCGGCGGTCTGTCCCCATTCAGTGGAGGTCGACAGCTTCTCGGCGCGCTCGACCAGTTCTTCCTTCGTCGAACGGGCGCTCGCACGATCCCGGTCGAGTTCGGCGAAGTGGGCTCCACGTCGTCGGTTGAAGGACTCACGAGCCTTCGAGTAACGCTTCCACAGTGCGTCGTCGACCTTGCGGTCGATTCCGCGAATCGTCTTCCACTCGTCGAGAATCTCGCGCAGTCGATCACCCGCGGTCTTCCACTGGGTCGACTCCGAGCCGATCTGCTCGGCCTCGACTGCGAGGGCCTCCTTGCGGGCGGTGCTTGCCGCGCGCGACTGTTCCTTCTCTTCCTTCGCGTGCGCTGCGGCCTCGTCGGAACCGGCAACGATCACGTCGAGTCGGCGAGCCAAAGCGTCGAGGTCACCGATCACTGCAGCGGTCGAGAGGGATTCGGACAGAGCGATGGCGGCAGCCTTGGTCTTCTTGGCGTCTCCGGCGCCCGACGTCAGTCGCGCCTCGAGTAGCGAGACCTCGGTCGCGAGGTCGTCGTAGCGACGACCGAAATGGGCGAGGCCCTCGGTGGCGTCGCCGGCCTGCCACGAACCGATCTGACGTTCACCGTCAGCGGTCTTCACCCAGGCGGTTCCGTCTTCCTCGACGCGTCCGAACTTGCTCGGGTCGCTGGCCGGTGCGGCGGTGACGGCATGCGAGGCTGCTGGTCCGGGGCGAGGTGCTCCGGGGCGGGGCGCACCGGGGCGTGGTCCACCAGGTTTGGGAGCGCCGGGTTTGGGTGCTGCCGGGCTCGGGCTGGCCGAACTGCTGTCGGCGCCGGTGGTGGGTTCACTGTTCTCGGTCATCGGTCCTCGTCTCTGCCGCGCGTCACGGCTGCCTGATCGCATTCCTGGTTCCATTGAACCCGGTACTCACGTTCTCCGACTATTGAATCAGGTAAGAGGGTGTGAGGTCGCCACCTCGGGGTCGACTAGCGTGGCAACTGTGTTGACTTCCGCTGTTCTCGTCCCCTCGGCGCCGTTACTCGTGCCGGAATTGTCCGGTGATTCGGCCGAGTCCGCTCAGGTGCGTGCTGCAGCGACAACCGCCGTGAGCCGGCTCGCTCACGAGGCGGTGCACTGGGTGGGCGTCGGTGTCGGCCCCGAGAATGCAGAACCCGAGAAAGCAGCAGGCGAACTCTGGCGATCGGGCGTCGGACGTGGGCAGATCGGTACGTTCGCTGGATTCGGCGCCGATGTCCGGACGTCACTGGACGCGGATGCGGCAGGCGAACCGGTGCCATCTCTCGAACTGTGCGCCCTTGTTGCCGGCTGGTTGCGTGGCCGAACAGACGTGGAGATAACCGTCGACATGTACGTCGTCAGTGCAAAGGCGTCGGCGAATGAATGTCGTGAATTCGGGCAGCAGCTGCGCAAGCAACTCGACAGCGACAACCGACCGCAAGGGCTTCTGATCGTTGCTGACGGTGCGTCCACGCTGACGGCAAAGGCGCCAGGAAGCTTCGACGAGCGCGCCGCGGGTGTGCAGTCGGCCATCGACGACGCCCTGACGGCCGGGGACCCGGAGGCGCTGCTTGCTCTCGATCCGCGGCTCTGCCGCAGTGTCGGAGCCCAGGGGCGCGCGGCGTGGCAGGTCCTGGCCGGTGTCTTTACGTGCTCGTCTCGGTCGGCCCATCCTCGCGCGACGGTCGACTACAGCGATGCGCCGTTCGGCGTCGGTTACCACGTCGGGACGTGGCGGCCGTGAACGTCCCTGAAGAACTTCGCCCGATCGCAGTTGTCGGTCCGACAGCGTCGGGAAAGTCCGATCTCGCGTTGGCACTGGCCGAGGAATTCGGCGGTGAAATCATCAACATCGACGCGATGCAGCTCTATCGCGGCATGGATATCGGGACCGCCAAACTGACACCGGCCGAGCGCCGTGGGATTCCGCATCACCTGCTCGACGTTCTCGATGTGAAGGAGACCGCCACCGTCGCGCGTTATCAAAGCGACGCGATCGCGATCGCCGAGGATCTGATCGCGGCGGGCAAGGTTCCGGTGATCGTCGGCGGATCCATGATGTACGTCCAGTCTTTGCTCGACGAATGGTCCTTTCCGGCAACCGATCCCGAGGTTCGTGCGAAGTGGGAGGCGGTGCTCGCCGAAGGAGGGGTCGGTGCGGTGCATACGGCGCTTGTTGCTGCTGATCCGGTAGCAGCGGCGTCGATACTGCCGACGGACGGTCGGCGGATGGTTCGGGCGCTCGAGGTCGTCGAGCTGACAGGTCTGCCGTTCGCGGCCTCGGCGCCGCAGATCGGTGACCCTCGATGGGGAACCCGCATTCTCGGCGTGGATCGGGATACGGAAGAACTCGACGCCCGGATTCGGTTGCGAACAGAGCTGATGTTTTCAGACGGACTTGTCGACGAAGTTGCCGTGCTCGTCGAGCAAGGATTGCGTGATGGCGTCACCGCGCCGCGAGCCATCGGCTACGCACAGGTGCTCGCACATTTCGACGGTGAATACGATCTGGCCGAAGCACTCGAACGGACGTTCATCGGGACACGGCGCTATGTTCGCCGACAACGATCATGGTTCCGTCGTGACGCACGCGTGCACTGGCTCGACGGTGCCGATCCGGAGCTGCCCAACTCCGCCTTCGCGGCGCTCGCAGATCGCGGTCTGTAACACGATCGAGCGGATCAGCTATCTTACAGTTAGCTATTTCGCGATCGATCGGTTTCGCGAGCGATGAACTGGAGGTCAACGAGCATGGCGCAGACCGCGGCGCACGCGCATCCGAAACGTCGACGCGCGGGTCGGCTACCGCTGGTTCTTCTGCTCGTCACATTTCTCACGGTCGGCGGGGTACTGATCTACTTTGCGGTGAGTGCGGCCGGGAAGCCCATCAGCGCACCTGTTCCCGAAGCGCCCTTCGATGTGGGAGCCCCAACCGATCCAGGGGCGACGTGGGCGCCTGCGCCAACGGATCTGCCGCCGAACACGCTCGCGATTCCCGATCTGGATGTGCGAGCCGACATCGTGACCAGTGGGTTCGGCGCCAACCGCGGAATGATCCTTCCGCATCCTGACAAGGTTTCGCATTTCACCAACGGCGTGCAGTTCGGATCTTCGGAGGGTACCAATCTTGTTGCCGGCCACGTCGACGACGGTGACCGCACGCACGGCGCCTTGTGGGGGCTGCACCAGATGAAGCCTGGAACACCGATCTATGTCAGTGACGACACCGGAACGATGTTCACCTATCACGCAGCGAGCCTGAAGTTGTACGAAAAGGTGGCTTTGCCTGCGGAGTTCTTCTCCGAATCCGGTGCGCCCAGGCTTGTCCTGGTGACCTGCGGCGGCGCAACCGTGCCCGACCCCTCGTTGCCGTCCGGCTTCACGTACGAACAGAACGTCGTGGTCACCGCGTCACCTGCGTAAGTCGCTCGGTAGGTCCGGATAGGATGGCGACCATGGATTTCAGTAAGGGCCACGGCACGCAGAACGACTTCGTTGTTCTCCCTGACCTCGACGTTCGGATCGATCTCGAGTCGGCGCGAGTTTCAGCGTTGTGTGATCGTCAGCGTGGCCTCGGCGCCGACGGCATCCTTCGTGTCGCCCGGGCAGGCGCACTTGCGGACGCGGGCGTGCTCGGTGCGCTGCCCGACGGCGTCGCTGCCGAAGACTGGTTCATGGACTACCGCAACAGCGACGGCTCCATCGCCGAGATGTGCGGAAACGGCGTTCGCGTATTCGCCCACTATCTCAAGGCCTCGGGCTTGGAGAGCAAGGACGAGTTCGTGGTCGGCAGCCGCGCCGGAGCGCGTCCGGTCGTGGTGCACGGCTACGACGCCACGCATGGTGACGTGACCGTGGCGATGGGCCCGATCAAGGACCTCGGCACCAGCTCGGCAACAATCGACGGCCGCGTCTTCGCCGGCGTCGGGATCGACGTCGGTAATCCGCATTTGGCGTGTGTCGACGAGCACGTGACGGCAGAAGTTTTGAGTGCGCTCGATTTGAGTGTTTCTCCGGGCTTCGATCCCGGGTTCTTCCCGCACGGGGTCAACATCGAGATCGTGACGCCGATCCACGACGGTGGGGTCCACATGCGCGTACACGAGCGTGGTGTGGGCGAGACTCGTTCCTGCGGAACCGGAACGGTCGCAGCGGCGGCCGCGGCGCTGAGGTACGACGGCCGCGATGAAGGCTCGGTACTGGTGCGCGTGCTCGGTGGCGAGGTGCAGGTCACCGTCGAAGGCGGCAAAGGGTCGTTGCGGGGGCCCTCGGTTCTGGTGGCGAACGGGACGATCAGCGATGCCTGGTGGCAATCGCTTGTGTGATATCGCCCGCGGGAAATACGCCTGCAGGAAATACGGATGCACCGTGGCCAGGTTTCGTGGGACCATGGATCTTGTATGACGAACACACATGAAAACGAAGAGTCCACCGCTCACGAGCAGTCCGAGTACGCGCAAGCCGAATACACGGCAGCGTCCGCATCGGGCAACCCGTCGACCGGTGAGATGCAACTCGCAGATCGCGGCGCCCTGCGCCGCGTGGCCGGTCTGTCGACCGAGCTCGAGGACGTCACCGAAGTCGAGTACCGCCAGCTTCGACTCGAAAGAGTTGTCCTGGTCGGCGTCTGGACGCAGGGAACTGCCGAGCAGGCCGAGGCGAGCATGACCGAGTTGGCCGCACTTGCCGAGACGGCCGGCTCCGAGGTCCTCGAAGGACTGGTTCAGCGTCGCGACAAACCTGACGCTGCCACCTACATCGGTTCCGGCAAGGCGCAGGAACTGCGCGAAGTTGTGCTGGCGACCGGTGCCGACACCGTCGTCTGCGACGGTGAGCTGACGCCGGCGCAGCTCACGGCGCTGGAGAAGATCGTCAAGGTCAAGGTCATCGACCGGACAGCTCTGATTCTCGACATCTTTGCTCAGCACGCCACTTCGCGTGAGGGTAAGGCGCAGGTCGCTTTTGCTCAGATGGAGTACATGCTCCCGCGTCTGCGTGGTTGGGGCGAGTCGATGTCGCGCCAGGCCGGTGGCCGTGCCGGCAGTAACGGCGGTGTGGGTCTGCGTGGTCCCGGTGAAACGAAAATCGAGACGGACCGCCGTCGTATTCGTGAGCGCATGGCAAAACTACGCCGCGAGATCAAGGGCATGAAGGCCGCTCGCGACACCAAGCGCACACGTCGACTGCAGAGCGACATCCCGTCGATCGCCATCGTCGGATACACCAACGCGGGCAAATCGAGTCTGCTCAATTCGCTCACCGGATCGGGTGTGCTCGTGGAGAACGCGTTGTTCGCCACCTTGGACCCGACCACTCGCCGCGCAGCACTCGACGACGGCCGCGAGTACGTACTCACCGACACGGTCGGCTTCGTGCGACACCTGCCGACTCAGTTGGTCGAGGCATTCCGCTCGACTCTCGAGGAAGTAACCGACGCGGATCTGCTGCTGCACGTCGTCGACGGTTCGGATCCGTTGCCGACAGAACAGATCAAGGCTGTGCGGGAAGTCGTCACCGATGTTCTGCGCGAGACGGATTCGAAGGCTCCGCCGGAGTTGATCGTGGTCAACAAGATCGACGCGGCAGATCCGGTTACGTTGACGCAACTGCGTGGTCTGTTGCCTGGTGCCGTGTTCGTCTCGGCGCGTACGGGTGAGGGAATCGCCGAACTACGAGCACATCTCAGCGAGGTGCTGGTTCGGCCGGAGGTCGAGGTCGACGTGCTGGTGCCGTACACGCGCGGTGACTTGATGGCTCGAATCCACTCGGACGGAACAATTTTGGAATCGACTCACGAAGAGGCCGGCACGCGGGTGCACGCACGCGTGCCACAGATGTTGGCCTCGGCATTGGTCGAGTACGCACCTAGTGCGTAGTTTCGGGGCCGTGGTCGCGGTGATTGCTGCGACTACGGCAACCGCACTGCTTCCCGGAGCGCTCGCACAGGCGTCGTCGTTCGAACCGAGCGAGTTCGCCCCACTCTGTACGCCTACCGATCCTGCGCTCCAGGAGTTGTCGGGGATGGTCGTCGTCGACGATCGGATCTACGCGATGGGCGACGGCGGCAGTGACGACTTCGTATTCGAAATGGACCTGAACTGTGTTGTCCAGAAACAGATTCCGGTCCCGATAGATCCTTACGACGTCGAAGATCTTGCGGTGAGTGGGCGAACGCTCGTTCTGTCGGACACCGGTGACAACCTCCGGACCCGCGAAACAGTGGCGTTCATCACGATGGACCTCGATTCCGGTGACGGTACGTTGCACCGCCTCACGTACCCGGACGGTGCGCACGACACCGAGTCGATACTGCTAGACCCCGACGGCCACGTTTTTGTCGTGACCAAGGAATTGTTCGGCGAAAGCAGTGTCTACACACCGATCGGGGATCAGAAACTGAGTGACTTGGCGCAGCCCGGCCCGACGCCGCTCGAGCGCGTCGGAG
>NZ_CAURKP010000189.1:0-9264 GCF_963525155.1 uncultured Rhodococcus sp. | reverse complement strand
GCCTCCACCGGCGGCAGCCGAAAACGTCGAACCGCTTGCCCCCATTGTGAGTTCGACGTTGAACACGGTCACCGCAAGCGGGATCGGGGAATTCATCACCAGATACAGCGCCAAGTACGGCACGACGATAATCGATTCCGCCAACTTCTACGACGGCTATGCAAGCGTCACTCGCGCCGCCGCTGTCTCGCCGAACCTGGAGGAAGACATCGACTTTCGAGGCGGTTTCACACCACGCGACAGCACGTCGACTCGAGCAGCCAGCACCGTCACCTTCGACCTCGCTGCCGTCGACATCGACAAACTCGCCGGATATCTGGCAGGAGTGTCCGCAAATCTCAACGTCCCCGACGCCGAGATCACACACATCAGCATGAGTTCGTCGAGCGACGATCCACGCGTCTCCATCTACGCCAGCAACAACCTCGGCGCGAGCGGCTCAATGGATTTGACCCCGGATGGCCGCCCGATCCGCTTGTCTCCCTTCACTCCTCGATAGGCCCCGGACATGCCGAACGATCTGACCAGGACCACCCGCGCTCGCAATGCCGATCGCGAGGCTACCTGCGCAGTGCTGGACTCCGCCTTCGCCGACGGGCAACTCACCGCGGCCGAGCACGACGAATTGACCGAACTCGCCGCGGTTGCAGTTACTCTCGGCGATCTCGAAGAATTGACGTTCGATCTGCAGACCGAGGCGTCCCTACCCGTTCTCCGGAAAGAACCTTCGCTGGACACACGTTGGATCGCCGTTGTGATCATCGCTCTGTCACTGGTCTCGGCTATCGGTTTCGGAATCAAATACGCCGCGTCCGACGTCACGATCTTCTCGAGCCCCGAGCCACAGTTACACACCGTCGACGGCCTGGGGGCGATGTTCCATGCCATCGAAACGGAGTACGGCAGCGGACTGGTCGACGAGATGACCATCTATCCCACTTATGCACGCATAACGCGCGCCGATCCTGCCGCGCCGCGCAAGAGCCTGGACAGCTACTACCGAGGCGACCTCGAGGACACGACTTCAGGAGGATCACGCGAACCCGACGTGACACAGATCGACGTCAGACAGCTCGATCCTCGCATCGTGATCGCCCTGCTCGACGGCGCCGGAACCACCACCTCCGTGCAGAATCCGACCACGCGGTACCTCATGATCGAGAGCTCCGAAACCGTGCCGACCATCGAAATTCACGTCGGCAACGACCTCGACGAGAGCGGGTACCTGACCGCTGCCCTCGATGGCGAAATCATGTCGATTTACCCGTTCACCCCCTGATCTAGCCGTGACACCTTGGTACACGTATCGGGCCGCAGTGTGGTTTTATATATCGGCGCGATATAGTTGGTTATCGCATCAAGCGGTTAGGTTCAACGACTCGGGAGGTTTGTCAGTTGCTCGAACTCGCAATCCTCGGGCTGCTCCTCGAGTCACCGATGCACGGATACGAGCTGCGTAAGCGGCTCACTGGTCTGCTCGGCGCATTCCGCGCGTTCTCGTACGGATCGCTGTACCCGGCACTGCGGCGCATGCAAGCCGACGGATTGATCTCAGAAGACGTCGACACTGCCACCGGCACGCTCAAGCGTCGGGCGCGTCGCGTCTACCAGCTCACTCCGGAAGGTCGGCAACGGTTCACCGAACTGGTCGCCGACACCGGGCCGCAGAACTACACCGACGACGGTTTCGGCGTTCACCTCGCCTTCTTCAGCCGCACCCCCGCAGAAGCGCGGATGCGGATCCTCGAAGGCAGGCGACGTCAGGTCGAGGAGCGCCGTGAGGGGCTCCGCGAGGCCGTCGGTCGGGCCAGCGGATCGCTGGACCGCTATACCCGTCAGCTCCATCAGCTCGGACTCGAATCGAGTGAACGCGAAGTGCGTTGGCTCAACGAATTGATCGCAGCCGAGCAATCGACAACAGGAACATCCCGGAAAGAAGGAGAACCCGACCA
This sequence comes from uncultured Rhodococcus sp., assembly GCF_963525155.1. Classification (NCBI taxonomy): domain Bacteria; kingdom Bacillati; phylum Actinomycetota; class Actinomycetes; order Mycobacteriales; family Nocardiaceae; genus Rhodococcus; species uncultured Rhodococcus sp. The sequence continues at coordinate 7,312 of NZ_CAURKP010000189.1, read as the reverse complement.
TGGGTGAGAACAGCACCGCGGTGCGCGTAGCCATTGTGGGCGTGGGTAACTGCGCCTCGTCCCTGGTTCAGGGCGTCCACTACTACAAGGATGCCGACGAGACCCAGACGGTCCCCGGCCTCATGCACGTCAAGTTCGGTAAGTACCACGTCCGCGACGTGCAGTTCGTCGCTGCGTTCGACGTCGACGCCAAGAAGGTCGGCTTCGACCTCTCCGAGGCGATCCTCGCGAGCGAGAACAACACCATCAAGATCGCCGACGTCCCGCCCCTGGACGTTCCCGTTCAGCGTGGCCCGACCCTCGACGGCATCGGCAAGTACTACGCCGAGACCATCGAGCTGTCCGACGCCGAGCCCGTCGACGTCGTCAAGGCACTCAAGGACGCTCAGGTCGACGTCCTCGTCTCCTACCTGCCCGTCGGTTCCGACGACGCTGACAAGTTCTACGCACAGTGCGCGATCGACGCAGGCGTTGCATTCGTCAACGCTCTGCCCGTCTTCATCGCTTCCGACCCGGAGTGGGCTGCCAAGTTCAAGGACGCCGGCGTCCCGATCGTCGGCGACGACATCAAGAGCCAGGTCGGCGCCACCATCACACACCGCGTGATGGCGAAGCTGTTCGAAGACCGCGGCGTCGTGCTGGACCGCACCTACCAGCTCAACGTCGGTGGAAACATGGACTTCAAGAACATGCTCGAGCGTGATCGCCTGGAGTCCAAGAAGGTTTCCAAGACCCAGGCCGTGACGTCCAACCTGACCGGCGCACTTGCCGGCAAGGTTCACGACCGCAACGTCCACATCGGTCCCTCGGACTACGTGGAGTGGCTCGACGACCGCAAGTGGGCATACGTCCGCCTCGAAGGCCGCGCCTTCGGTGACGCTCCCCTGAACCTGGAGTACAAGCTCGAGGTCTGGGATTCGCCCAACTCTGCCGGCATCATCATCGACGCCGTCCGCGCAGCCAAGATCGCCAAGGACCGCGGCATCGGTGGACCGGTTTACCCGGCTTCCGCTTACCTGATGAAGTCCCCGCCGGTCCAGATGGCCGACGACAAGGCTCGCATCGAGCTCGAAGCGTTCATCATCGGCGCTGACGAAGCTTAATTCGACTCACACTGATTCGGGGTCTTGCGCCAATGGCGCAAGGCCCCGATTCTGTTATCCGCAGGGTGTTTCCGCATCCGCGCGGGTAATCACGCCTGCGGCTGCCGAATTGCCGTGCGGGTCCGGGTGCCGCTCAGCGTGGAATGATGGACATCAGAACCATCACACGGATCGAGGACCCCATGTCGATTACGTCGCTGCCAGTGCTCGATCTGTCGCTTGCGCAGAACCCCGACACCGCCGAGCAGTTCCGCACTCAGCTCCGCGAGGCCACCCACGAGGTCGGATTCTTCTACCTGGTCGGCCACGGAATTCCCGACGAACTGCAGCGCCGCCTCCTCGCCGTCGCCCGCGAGTTCTTCGCGCTTCCCACTGCCGAGAAGCTCGCGATCGAGAACGTCCGCAGCCCGCACTTCCGTGGGTACACCCGGCTCGGCGGCGAACTGACCGAAGGCAAGCAGGACTGGCGCGAGCAGATCGACATCGGGGCCGAACAGCCCGCGGCCGAGCGCACCGACACCTCACCGGCCTGGGAGATCCTGCAGGGCCCCAACCAGTGGCCAGACGCCCTTCCCGAACTTCGCGACGTCATCACCGAGTGGAACGACACACTCACCTCGATCGCACTGAGCCTCTTACGCGAATGGGCGGTAGCCCTGGGCCAGGATGCGAACATCTTCGACGACGCGTTCGCTCACGATCCGTCGATCCTCATCAAGGTGGTGCGTTACCCGGGCCGCCCGAAAGGTGCCGGCTCCCAGGGCGTCGGCGGACACAAGGACGCGGGTGTGCTGACTCTGCTCTATGTCGAACCGGGCAAAGGCGGTCTGCAGGTCGAGCACGACGGCGACTGGATCGACGCGCCGCCGATCGACGGGGCGCTGGTGGTCAACATCGGCGAACTGCTCGAGGTCGCTACCGGCGGTTACTTGAAAGCGACTGTGCACCGGGTAGTTTCACCCGAGGGCGACGGTGAACGTATCTCGGTGCCGTTCTTCTTCAACCCGAACTACGCAGCGCAGATCCCGGAATTCGACCTACCGCCCGAGCTGGCGGCGCGCGCCACCGGCGTCACCGTGGACGCGAACAACCCGATCCACGATTCCTACGGGGCGAACGCCCTCAAGAGTCGACTACGCGCGCACCCCGATGTCGCGGCCCGATGGTGGCCGGACATCGTTGCGGCACAAAGCGCCACCTAGGGGATGGGTCAAAGATCCATCGCAACTTTCCACGCCGTGTGCATCGCACCTTCGATGTAGTCGACGTTCACCGCGTCACCGACCACGTGCACGTCGGAGACGACGCCGATCAGAGAATCGGCCAGCGGCGCTTGCGCTGACACTCCCGACGCGACGACAACCATGTCGGCCGAAGCGGTCAGTGTCTTTTCACCGGAACGGAATTCGACGATTTCCTTGGTGATTCGCTGCACCGTTGAATTGCGGTGAATGTCCACACCGACATGCTTGGCGTGGCGCACAGCCGTCCAGCGGCGCGGCATCGCCATCGGAATACCCAACTGCTGGCCTTCTTCGATCAGCGTCACATTGCGACCTCGCTCGGCCAGGAACTCCGCAAGCTCGAGTCCGACAAGCGAACCACCGATCACGACAACGTCCTTACCCATGGGCAGGAACTTGCGGGTCACAGCTCGGATCGCCGCGGGGCTCTTGGTGATACCGGACAGCTTGCCCAACTTGGCCATCGTCCGCAGGAACGGCGGCACCTGTGAGACGTCGCCCGCTCCGGTCATCAACGCGCGCAACGAATCACCGGTGTGCACGTGCGGGAGATCACCGCCCGGAACACTAGGCCGCTCACGAACTGCACCGGTGGCCACGACTACGGCGTCGGGGTTCAGTGCCCGGATCGAAGCAACCGAGGCTTCGGTCTTCAGTCGAACATCGACACCGAGACGCTCGATTTCCACTTTCAACCAGCTGAGCAGACGCCCGTTGTCCGGGGTAGTGAGGCTCGAGAACCACAGGGTGCCGCCGAGGCGATCGGACTTGTCCAACACCGTGACTCGGTGCCCACGTTCAGCGGCCACGCGAGCTGTTTCGAGACCACCGGGGCCCGCTCCGACCACAACAACGTGTTTCGGAGTGCTGGTCCGAACGAAGGGGAGCAGCGCTTCGTTGCCCAGGGCAGGGTTCACCGCGCACAGCGGGGTCTCGTCCCAGAAGTTCTCCTGCACGCAGACGTAGCAATTGATGCAAGGCCGAACCCGCTCGGATGCACCGTCTTTGAGTTTGTTCACCAACTGTGGATCGGCCAAAAGCTGACGGCCCATTGCGGCGAAGTCCGTGCGACCTTCCGCGATCATCTTCTCGCCGACCTCGGGGAGCATACGTCCGACGGTGATCACGGGGATCGATATCGCCTGCTTGATTCGCGTTGCGTTGTCGGTGTAGTAGCCGACCTTGTCGGGCAGGGGTCCGTCGGTGAAGTTGGCAAAAGCATTCAGCGCGGTACCGGTGACGTGAATGGCGTCAGCGCCGGCCTCTTCGAACATCTTGGCAGCCGCAGCAGCCTCGTCGACGGTCAGCCCGTCGGTTTCGCCGTACTCTTGACCGGCCAGACGCACGATGACGGCGAGCGCACCGCCGACCTCCTCCTTGACCGCTCGAATGACCTCACAAGCCAGGCGAGCACGGTTCTCCATGGAACCTCCGTACTCGTCGCTGCGCTGATTCGTGTATCGACTCAGGAACGCTCCGAGGACGTAGTTGTGGGCACAGTGAATCTCGACGGCGTCGCCGCCCGCCGCCTTCACCCGTCCGGCAGCCTCGGCGAACATGCGGACCAGCCAATCAAGATCTTCCTTGGTTGCCTCGTGGTACGTAGCCCTCTTGCCCTCGTTGATGGCAGCCATCTTGCCCAGTTCTTCTGGCGTGCAATCGGCCATCGCGCTCATGTCACCCGGCGGCTTCGGCGTGGACGGGACCAACTGCGGTCGGCCGTCGAGGGTATCGATGCGCGCCACCTTGCCGTGGTGTGTCATCTGCACACAGAGCTTGCTGCCTGCGTCGTGGACTGCGTCGGCCAACGCCTTGAGACCGGGGATGAACCGGTCTTCCGAAAGCCCCGGTTCCTTGCGGCTGGTGCAGCCCAGCGGATACGCAACAGCGCAGCAACCGGTGATGATCAGACCCGTTCCACCAGCTGCACGCGCCACGAAGTGGTCGATGTCGCCCTTTTCGATTTCCCCGTCTTCACACAGGTTCATGTCCATCGCAGGGAGAACCACGCGATTGGGCACGGTCATCGGGCCGATGGTGCCTGGTGCGAGCAGGTGCGGAAAGGTCTGGCTTCGGATCGTCACGAGCAGACGCTAGAACTGGACCACGCCCATCCGTTGCCGCACTCCCGATCAACGAGACTTCACGCGCTGTGACGTGCGAGGCACTCGGCTATCACCTCGAGCGCATATTCGAGGTCCGCGGATTCCACTCGCCCGTAGCCGATGACCAATCCGCCGGGGTCTCCGTGCGTTCGGGTGGACTCGACCAGGGTGGGCACTTCGACGCCGTGTTCAAGTGCCTCGCGAGCGACGGTCGCTGCCAGATCCGCGTCGAGCATGAGCGTCGTGTGCATGCCGGCGCCGAGGCCCCGCAGTTCACCGAACGATGACAACGCTTCCTCGACCGCCCGATCACGCTCCCGGTATCTGCGCCGGGCGGTACGCACCGCTCGATCCCATTCGCCGTCACGGAGCAGGGACAAGAGTGCTTGCTGCAGCGGAACCGACGGGAAGTCGCCGATTCGCTTGCGGTGTACTGCTATGCGGTCGACCAGGTCGAGGGGAGCCACCAACCAGCCCAATCGAATTCCGGCGCCGAGCGTCTTGGCAACTGTTCCGAGATACACCACCCGATCAGGAGCCAACTGGGCAAGCGCAGGCAAAGGCGCTACGTCGTAACGGAATTCGGAATCGTAATCGTCCTCGAACAGGACGACGTCGCGGGCGCGTGCGAACTCGATCAACTGGTTGCGCCGACCTACCGGAAGCAGCCCTCCTGTCGGATACTGATGGGACGGTGTCACATACACACCGCGGACGCTCTCCGACGCCGTTTCGAGTTGGTCGACACAGAGACCATGAGCGTCGACGGGCACGTCGAGCAGCGACCATCCACAGGCTGTAGCGGCCGAGGACGCATACCGGTATCCGGGATCTTCCATCGCCAGAACAGCACCACGGGTACGCAGAGCCGACAGGGCGAGGCCGAGACCATGCGTGGCACCTGAGGTGATCAGGATTCTCTCGGGTTCAACCGACATTCCGCGGGCTCTTGCCAGCAATTCCGATAGTGCCGAACGCAATTCGTAGTCACCCGCAGGATCGGGATCCTCGAAAGGTGGCGGTTTGGACCCGACGTCACGCCACGCCCGCCGCCACGCTGCCGATGCACGCGGCGGCGTCCACGGCACGCCCGGCCGAAGCTGCACCCTGGGTGACATCTTGTCGGCGGCCTTCTTCGGTGTAGTCGTGGGAGTGACCATGGGGGAGGGCGCCTCGGCAACGAAGGTGCCTGAGCCGTGCACAGCGACAAGCCAACCCTCGGCGATCAACTGCTCATACGCCCGTTCCACGACGCCCCGCGCCACCTCGAGTTCCGCCGCCAGCTTCCGGGAACTGGGTAACCTCAGACCCACTGCCGCCTTACCACTGCGGATATCAGCTCTGAGGTGGTCGGCAATCTGGATCGGGAGCGCCCGCCGATCTGTCCGGTCGAGGACGACGGCTACCGCCGAAGGCAGAAACATTCAGAACCCTCCCGGAAGTGGCAAATCGAAGTGGCCTATCGAAGTCTCCACTGATTGGACCATGACTTGAAGCCACTTTGCCACCAGCATTGTCTGCATGACAGATTCCGTTGTCTTTGCTGCCCCTGCTCCTGCCCCCACTGCACCTGTTCCGCTGTCTCCGACAGCACGTACGACGCACAAGCGCGCCCGCCACCACGGCGTCGCAGAACGCGCGGCACTCGTCGACGTCTTGCAGTCCGCGAAGCTGTGCCACATGGGCGTGACCGTCGGCGGAGTTCCCATGGTGTTTCCCACCGCCTACGGGTTCGACCTCGACGGCCCCGACCGCGGCGGATCTATTTATGTTCACGGTTCAGTCGCTTCACGGAGCTTGGCTCCCGACAGCGAAATCTGCATCACCATCACGATCCTCGACGGGCTCGTGTTGGCTCGGTCGGGCTTCCACCACTCGATGAACTACCGCAGCGGCGTCATCGTCGGATCACCTCGAGTCGTGACCGACGGCGACGAGCGCGTGAAGGCTTTGAATCTGATCGTCGACCAGGTGGTTCCCGGACGTTCCCAACACCTTCGGGATCACACGCGCAAGGAAATGGCGGCAACCATCGTTCTTGCGCTGCCGTTGTACGAGGCTTCCGTCAAGGCTCGCACCGGCGGCCCCGGTGACGATGCCGCCGACATCGGTATCGAAACCGTTTGGGCTGGAGTAGTTCCCGCAGCTACGCACTTCGGTGAACCGATCCCGTCCGAGGATCTCGACTCCGGTGTCGCGCTGCCGGACCATATCTCGACGATGCTCTGACCGCACACGCCGTACACACCGGGGCATGGCTAAGCCCCGGTGTGTACGTATTCAGTTGCGCCCGTTCAGGCTGCTGTGGGTGGGCTGTTCCCGCCGATCGGCTGTTGATACGGATCGATCGACATCGGTGGATAGAACACCGTTTTCCGATCCGGTCCGATCTCGACACGCCATTCCGTGTGGTGCATCGTCCGGTGGTGATGACCGCACAACAAGATCAGGTTGTCGAGATCTGTTGGGCCACCATCGTTCCAGTGAACAATATGATGGGCATCGCACCACCCCGACGGTGTCCCGCACCCCGGAAACGCGCACCCACCATCACGAACCGCCAACGCCCTCCGCTGGGGAACCGTCGCCGTTCTCGCTTCCTTGCCGCAGTCGAGCGGAACCCCGTTCTCATCCAACAAAATCCGCGTCACGGTGCAGTCGCAGGCGAGCATCCGTGCGGTGTCGATGCTGATCGGGCCCACCCAATCCGTCCACGCGAACCCGAGTTCCTGAGTGGACGGCAGCAAGTCCTTCAAGGCCTGCAGATCTGTCATGTCTTTCGCGGACGCGGCAACGGTGATGTGTGGTTTCACTCCGCCTTCGATCGGACCCAACCCCGCCCGCTCGTACCGCCGCAGTA
>NZ_CAURKP010000188.1:0-9381 GCF_963525155.1 uncultured Rhodococcus sp. | reverse complement strand
GGCAACTTGCAAGCGAGTCCCCGGCCCGAAACGGGCCGACCCTCATACCGTCTAGTGCAATTGTTTATTCCCCCTTTTCCGTCGAAACCGTACTGGCAGCATCGAAACAACACAGTTAGACTGTCTAAATGAACGTTGGAGAGGGTCGCAGCAAGGCTCGAGACGAGATCGACGTACTTTGGGACGATCTGGGTGCCTTCGTCCGACGTCTACGCACCAAACGCAACGACCACAAGCTCACGCCGAGCCAGATCCAGGCCCTCGGCCACCTCGACCGACAAGGTCCGTCGACCGCCAAAGAGTTGGCAAAATTCGAGCGCGTCACGCCGCAATCAATCGCAAAGACCGTGGCGGCGCTCGAAGAACAGGGCATGGTGACGCGAAGGGCGGATCCATCGGACGGCCGCGCGGTCTTGGTCACGATGACCGCACTCGGCACATCGACCCTTCACGAAGACCGAACGAAACGAACAGAGTGGCTGGCCGAGGTCATCGACGCCGAGTGCACCGAAGCCGAGCGTGACTTGCTTCTGATCGCCGGCCGAATCCTGCGCAGACTCGGCCAGGGCGAGTCCCCAGCATCGACATCGATATCAGAGGAGTCACTGATGAACTCGTGACCACCGTCGTCGAAACGCCGACCCCCCAAACTTCCGTTCCCCTGAAACTGAGCCTTGCTCTCGGCTCCGGAACCGTTCTTCAAGCGCTGAACTCGTCGATGATTGCGGTGGCAATCGTCCCGATCGCCACATACTTCGGTTCCAGTTCAGGCACAGCGTGGGTCATCTCGGCCCTCTACATCGCGACTGCGGTCACGGCACCGGGGGCTGGTCGACTCGGATCGATCCTCGGCGCCAAACGCGTCTACCTCGCCGGATTGGGCCTGATCGCTGCCGGATCGATCCTCGGCTCGCTCGCCCCGTCGCTGGGCTGGCTGATCGCCGCACGAATCCTGCTCGGAATCGGCACGGCGACACAGTATCCGAACGCGATGACCGTCATCCGCGAATACGCTGACCGCCACCGGACTCAAACCCGTTCAGCTATAGCAACACTCACCATTTGCGCTCAATCGGTCGTCGCACTGGGGCCCACTCTCGGCGGGTTGTTGGTCGGCACACTCGGTTGGCAATCGATCATGTGGGTGAACCTCCCACTTGTCGTCGTCACTGCCGTATGGGTCTTCTTCGCCGCCCCGAACGACTCCGCCCTGCCCGACCGGGCCGGCGCCGCTGCGTTGTTCAAATCTCTCGACCCACTCGGCATCACCCTGTTTCTCGCTCTGACGACATCGACGATGCTCTTTCTCCTCTCTCTCGCCGAGCTCGCGAAGTGGTACCTCGTGCCATCGACGGCCCTCTTCGCGTTCCTGTTCGTCTGGTGGGAACGTCGAACGGCCTCGGCGTTCATCGACGTCCGTGCCGTCGCTCGAAACCGCGCACTGAGCATGACTCTCGGCCGGACGCTTCTGACGTACACGGCGTTCTACTGCATCTTCTTCGGGCTCCCCCAGTGGCTACAGGTAGCCCGCGGAATGTCACCGATCAGCGCCGGACTCTTCATGCTGCCCGTCGCTGCGGTCGGGATCTTCGCGACCATGTCCGCGTCCAGGGTGTACGGGAAATTCGGCGCACGGATCACCCTGCTGATCGGCACCGCCGCGTTGGCCGTCGGCGGGGTTCTGATCGCCTTTGTCGAATCGAGCTCGACTCCCCTAGTGGCACTCCTGCTGATTGCGGCGATCCTGGGCATTCCCAACGGCTTCAACAACATGGGAAACCAGAACCTGATCAACTCGGTGACCACCTCCGCCGACGTCGGAACTGCGATCGGTCTGTACCGAACAATCCAGTACATCGGCGCCAACCTTGCTGCCGTCGTCATCGAGCTGACCATGCGCGGAACCATCGACGACGCGGGTCTGCATCGCACTGGCGGGACCATCGCCGTCATCGGAATTGCCCTTCTGGTGGGGGTGGTGTTTTCACGGACTCTGCGGTCCCGTTAGACTCTGCGCCGCGCCCCTATAGCTCAGTTGGTAGAGCTACGGACTTTTAATCCGCAGGTCGTAGGTTCGAGTCCTACTGGGGGCACAAATGCAGACCCGGCACCTCATTCGGAGGCGCCGGGTCTTGTGCATTCGTGCCACATCGATTCGGGCCACATGAATGCATCAGCAGGTCATCGAAGCAGGAACTCGAGGGTCACGCGCTCGAATGCCTCCTTGGCTTCGATCATCACCCAGTGCCCGCAGTTCGGAAATACATGCAGTTCGGCGTTCGGAATCAGTCGCATCGGAATCATCGGCATGTCCGGTGGACACTGCCGATCATCGAGTCCCCATGTCAGCAAGGTCGGGCATTGCACCTTGTGCATCATCGACCAGTACGGCGGCACATCCGAGTTGGACATCATCTGCTGCTGAGCGGCAAAGGCTTTAGATCCGTACATCGGGGTCAATGCCTGGTGCGAGGCCGGATCGTTGGCCGTTTCCCATCGTTCCTCGATCCGCTCCTCGGTGACGACGGTCTTGTCGTACACCATGCATTCGAGCCATCGAACCAACTTCTCACGGTTGGGAGCGTCGGCGAAGTCCTGCAGGAGACGGGTACCTTCGCTTGGATTCTGACTGAAGATGTTCGGGCCGACGCCACCGATGGTGACCAGCCTGCAGACACGTTCCGGGAACCTCATCGCGACGTTGACGCCGACTACCCCACCCATCGAATTGCCGATCATCGCAGCCGATTCGATTCCCAGCGCGTCCATGAATCGGATCACCGACGACGCTGCCGTGATCACCGGATGGCCGTCGACGGGATCGCTCACGCCGAAACCCGGGAACTCGAGGATGTAGCAGTGGAAATGCTTCGCGAATACCTCGAGGTTCCCCCGATAGTTCCGCCAACCACTCACACCGATCCCGGAGCCGTGCAACAGGATCAACGGCGGACCATCGCCCGCCTCGTGATAGCGCAAAGTCCCCTTGTCAGTAGCGACTTCGCGTTTGGTCCCTTCGTAAGTCACGTCCATACCGCAAGATTAGAACGTGTTACAGATTTGCGACGGCTGATTGCGGAACTTCGCAATCACTGTCAGAAGCATCCCCCGCTGCCTCGACGCCCACTGCGATTCGTAGACTTCTGCTCGCTCGGTTTCGACTTCCCCGTCCCGGCCTTCACACACCGGTTGGGGCGCCGCACCTGCTCGAAGTGCCCGGCGCTCACCGCATGACCGGCCACGCTGACCTTGACCGGCGCATCCGCGCGGGCGGTTCCGACTTGCGCCGATCCAAACGTCAGGGCGCAAGCAGCCACAACGACCAGCGCTACCTTCTTCGAGATCTTCATATGCACGGCCACTTCGACACGGGTCCACTCCAGATGCTGAACAGGTGCGCGCACCGAAGGAACACGCTCGGCGTCGACGATATTCAGTCAGGGTGGCCGGCCGCGATCCTTTTGCTCACCAGCATCTGAACAGTCGACGACAAAAGTTTTGGCGGCACGTCAACATCCCGAGGGCGTCAACGAGCCGACGCCCAACGTACGCACCGATACTGAGAAATCCGTAAATCCGGGCAACCACACAGCGACGGGCGTGGACGTTCGCGTTTGGACTCGCTACGTCACAATCAAACGCCGAACCGCCTCGACTGCCGCCTCCCGACGTCGAGGGATGGAACGAGACGACTTGAGCGCGAGCATCCGGGCGATATCCGTGATCAGCAGGATCAACTCCGTGGGATTCCACGCGGGGTCGATGTGTCCCTCGAGCTGCCCCTTGCGGATCTCCGCAACTTTAGGCCGGAAGGTCTTGCTTCGTATGTCGTCCTCACTCATGACGTCCGGCGCTTCGAGATCCGCCCATTGCTGCAATCGGGCGTTCTCGGGATGGGCAACGTAGTTGTCGAAGAGGCGACCTGCATAGCCCGGCAAGTCGTCACCTCGAAGTGCTGTCTCCGCTGTTGTTTCGGACGTCCACTGTTCGGTCACGGCAGCGAACAACTCTTCCTTGCTTGCGAAGTACGCATAGAGACGGTCTTTGCTGGCACGCGCTTGCGCGGCGATCCGATTGATCCGCGCGCCGGCCAGCCCGTACGTGGCAAATTCGTCCTTTGCGGCCGCCAGAATGCGGTCCCTCGTAGCTTCCCCTGCTGAGCGCATGTTCACAGCCTAGAACGAATCGACCGTTGCCGAACCATCCGGTTCGGCGTAGCGTGCAGAGTTGACGAACAATTTGGTTCGCGAACAAGTCGTGCCACTTACCGTCGACTCGAGGAGAGACATGAATCTCAACGAAGCCCGAACTGCTTTCGCCCGGCTCCGTGCAGCGGAAAATGGTGTATCACCAGCAGAACTCGACGAAGTGTGGGCCGCGCTGGAAACCGTCGCCGCTGAAGAAATCCTCGGTGAGTGGAAAGGTGACGACTTCGCCACCGGTCATCGTCTGCACGAAAAGCTGTCCGCGAGCCGCTGGTACGGCAAGACTTTCAATTCCGTCGAGGATGCCAAGCCGTTGATCTGCCGAGACGAAGACGGAAATCTCTATTCCGACGTCAAGAGCGGCAATGGCGAGGCAAGTCTGTGGAACATCGAGTTTCGTGGTGAAGTGACCGCGACCATGGTCTACGACGGCGCGCCGATTTTCGACCACTTCAAGAAAGTCGACGATTCGACGCTCATGGGCATCATGAACGGAAAGTCGGCGTTGGTCCTCGACGGCGGGCAGCACTACTACTTCCTGCTCGAGCGAGCGTGATTCGCGCCGAACAGAATTCGAGATCCTCCATGCAGATGACAGCGGCGCTCTCACACGGCCCGCACTCCCCCTTCACGCTCGACACCGTCGAGATCGACGACCCCCGCGCAGACGAGATCCTGGTTCGCATCGTCGCGACCGGCCTGTGCCACACAGATCTGTTCACGAAGTCGGCGCTACCGGAAAGACTCGGCCCCTGCGTGTTCGGGCACGAAGGGGCGGGGGTGGTCGAGGCCGTCGGCTCGTCGATCGACAGCATTGCGCCCGGTGATCACGTGTTGCTGAGCTACCGCAGTTGCGGTGTGTGCAGGCAGTGTCTCAGCGGCCATCGGGCGTACTGCGAAAGCTCACACGGGCTCAACAGCTCTGGCGCACGCACCGACGGCTCGACGCCGATCCGGCGAGACGGAACCCCGCTACGGTCCGCCTTCTTCGGCCAGTCCAGCTTCGCGGAATACGTCATCGCCTCTGCCGACAACACCGTCGTCGTCGATCCTGCGGTGGACCTGACCGTCGCAGCTCCGCTCGGCTGCGGGTTTCAAACCGGCGCCGGCGCGGTACTGAATCTGCTTCGCCCCGAGCCCGACTCGACGTTTGTCGTTTTCGGGGCAGGCAGCGTCGGACTCGCAGCGCTGCTGGCGGCGAGGGCTGCCGGCGTTTCCACCCTGGTCGCCGTGGACCCCGTTGCGCAGCGGCGCGCACTCGCCGAGGAATTCGGCGCCGTCACTGTCGATCCCTCGAATGAAGATGTGATCGACGCGGTCCACGCCGCCACCGACGGAGGTTCGACGCATTCCCTCGACACCACCGGAATCGGCTCCGTGATCAATCAAGCCGTCACATCACTTCGAGCACGGGGAACACTGGCGGTAGTCGGACTCGGAGCATCCACGGTCGAGGTGAACATGGCCGACATCATGCTGAGCGGAAAGACAATTCGAGGATGCATCGAAGGAGAGTCGGAAGTCTCGACGTTCATCCCCGAACTCGTCGAACTCTTCACTGGTGGCCGGTTTCCGATCGACCGCTTGGTGACGCGCTACGCATTCGCCGACATCAACAAAGCCGTCGAAGATCAAGCGTCGGGGCGCGTCATCAAACCCGTTCTCGTGTGGTGAGGGGCGAAATGTCTCATTCGTCGACCCGACGGAATTCGCCCTAGACTGCGCTCCTGCACTAGACGTCGGAGCAAGGTGGGGACGATGACAGAACACACCAGTACAGGCGCGGGCCACGGCCGGGCCGTAATGCCGATCATCCGGATGCGCGCACGCAGCCGCGACGAGGACCATCGAGCATCGACGCCACTCGAACTGTTCTTCGACCTGTGTTTCGTGGTTGCAGCCGCACAGGCCGGAGTTCAACTGGTGCATGCTGTCGCCGAGGGCCACTACGCCGACGGCATCGCCGGCTATATGTTCGTCTTCTTCGCGCTGTGGTGGGCGTGGGTGAACTTCACCTGGTTCGCGTCTGCCTACGACACGGACGATGTCCCCTACCGGGTCGCGACCTTCGTACAGATTTGTGGCGTGCTCGTCTTCGCCGCCGGAATCCCCGACGCATTCGACGGAACCGACCGTACGACGGCCATCGTCGGCTACCTCATCATGCGAATTGCGCTCACCTGCCAATGGCTTCGAGCCGCCAGCGGTGAATCCGGTGCAGCGCGAACGACTGCTCTGCAATATGCCGCCGGGCTCGTGATCGTCCAGGCCGGCTGGATCGTGCTGCTCCTGATGCCGGCGTCGGCGTGGATACCCGGCTTCTTCGTTCTCATGATCGCCGAACTCGCGGTGCCGGCGATCGCCGAACGCAACCACCAGACGCCGTGGCACCCGCATCACATCGCCGAACGCTACGGCCTCTTCACCATCATCATGCTCGGCGAAACCATTGCTGCCGCCACCATCGCGGTCCAATCCGGCATCCGGGATTTCGACGCCGCCGACCTACTGATTCCGATTGCTGTCGGCGGAGTTCTGATCGTGTTCTCAGCGTTGTGGATCTACTTCGCCGTCCCGATCCACGAGTACCTCGCAGACCAGGGCAATCGCGCCGTCCTGTTGTGGGGATACGGGCACTACTTCGTATTCGGATCCGCTGCGGCCATCGGCGCCGGCATCGAAGTAGCCGTCGAGGAAGCAGTTGGCGAGGCGCACATTTCGACGTTCGCAGCATCTGCCGCGGTCACGATCCCCGCCGCGATGTTCCTGATCTTCGTGTGGCTCATGCACTCACGACATTTCAAGCGCGACAGGATCGAGCAGGCTGTTCTACCAGTGAGCGCAATCCTGGTTCTCGCCTGCACATTTGCCGGACACTGGGCTGTCCCGCTCGCCGGACTGGTGGCGGCGGGAACCGTCGGAGTCGGTGTCGGCCTGAGTACTCGGTCGAAGAGCTGACTCAGATTTCCGGAGCCGGAGCCTCGCCCTTGCTCTGCGGCTCGTGCTGCTTGAGCTCACCGCGCATCTTGTCGAGATCCTTGCCACGCTTTTTGTACATGTAGCCGAGCGCGACAAGTCCAAGGAACAACGCAACGCCCAGGACGGCACCGACAACGGATGCTCCGCGGAATCCGGGGCCGTCGACGTCGAGGATCCGCTCGCCCGCATGCGCAGCGTTGTTGTTGCCGAGAACAACTGTCAGAGAGAGCAGATTCGGCAGCGCGAAGATCACACCCAACGCGAGAGCCGTGATCTGCATGATTCGAGCATGCTTGCGCTTGCGCACCTGCCAGACCGCCCGGAAGAAGATGAGCGGGACCAGGGTGCACACGAGACCGAACAGCAGCCCCCACGCGATTCCGGCGCTGAAACTGCCGTTCGCCAACGACGCAATGCGCTGCGCCCACCAACGCGGAAGGAAGGCGGCAAGGATGAAGTAAGCGATGACCAGGACCACCGCCATCACTGCGATCCCGATGGCCTTCTTCGCCCACGGCGGCATGCCCGGTTTTGCGGTGGCCGGTGAAGTTTCCGGTGTCGTCATGACAATTCCTCGTCTAGTCGGCGTCTGTACTGACGAATCTATCCGTTACGGGCGTTCCTCATCCGCATCGAGAACGATCCGGGCAAGCCGCTTCGGCGCAACGAGGGTGAACGAGGTGTAGATCCACTCCTCCAGTTGCGACCATTTCTCCTCGGAAACGTCGGTGCCGATGTCGAGTGCAACCCACCCGTGTCGACCGAGTCCGTAGCCCGCAGCACTTGCGCCTGGTTCGGTGGCCACCACCGCTTCGGCTTCCTCCTTGCTCAGCTTGACGGTCAAGGAGGTGGCTTCGAGGTTGCAGAACACGAAGTTCTTGCCGCGGACCCGGAACGTCGGGTGGCCGTCCCACGCTTCGATGTCGACGCGCTCTGCTTCCGGCAGCGACAGCGAGATCTCTTCGAGTCGACGCATGTTGTCGGGCATGGAGACGATTCTGCACGCTCGATACCGAGCTTGACACCCGCGACACAGCTAGGCTCGGCGACGACCGCGTCACCGAACTCCGAACACAGGGAGACTGGCATGCGCACGTTAGTTCATCTCGTTCTGCTCATTTGTGGAATCGCCGTTGCCGTCGGCTCGTTCATGTACGTACTGGCCGGGGTCAAACCCGACAACGTTCGCCTCGAGGACCTGCGGGACGGCTTTCCGGCCGGGTGGGCAATCGAGCAACTCGGCGATCAGTCCGTGACCTTCTACCGGTCGATGGCGATACTTCTGCTCGCCGCCGCCGTATTGATTCTGATCGCCGCTTTGTTCGGTTCTCGTATCGCAGCGTGGATCGGAATTATCGTGGGATTGGGGACTCTTGGCACGTTCTACTACCGCGTGAACGATCAGTTCGACAATGTCATCAGGGAAAACTACTCCACGATCCTGACAAATCAGACAGGATTCATCTTGACGGCCGGCGGACTGATTCTCGCTCTCCTAGCGTGTCTGGTCCCCCGCGAGAAGACCCGAGCCTGACCGCTCGGCAACCGGAGGGTTACCGTCGACGCCGACATTCACTACTAGTGTCTGCAACAACCGGGTACTGACGAGTAGTACCCCAGAAGAGGTAGGGCATCAATGGCATCGCTTGACGACCTTCTATCCCAGATCCCCATCGACCAGATCGCGCAGCAACTCGGCGTGGACCAGGCAACTGCCGAATCGGCGGTCAAGACTGCACTTCCGACCCTCGTCGGTGGCCTCGGCGCCAACGCTCAGGATCCCGCCGGCGCAGCCTCACTCGAAAGTGCGCTGCAGTCGCACGCCGACACCAGCCTTCTCGACGACGGCGTCGACATCAGCAAAGTCGACACCGCTGACGGTCAGAAGATCGTCTCGAACATCTTCGGCGGCAACACCGATCAGGTCGCCAGCGCACTGGGCGGTGTCGGTGGCGGCGGTGGAAACGATCTGGTGAAGCAGTTGCTGCCGATCCTCGCTCCCATCGTCCTGGCTTACCTCGCCAAGCAGTTCACCGGTGGCGGAGCCGGCGCGCAGACCCAGGCCTCCGGTGGCGGCGGACTCGGGGACCTCCTCGGCGGAATTCTCGGCGGCGGCGGCAATTCCGGCGGCGGCATCGGCGGAGCACTCGGCGGTATCTTGGGCGGATCCGGGGGCGGCGGCCTCGGAGACCTGCTC
>NZ_CAURKP010000187.1:0-9425 GCF_963525155.1 uncultured Rhodococcus sp. | reverse complement strand
TCACCGCCAATACTCCGATAATCACTCCGAGTGAGAGTGCCGTGGAGATTTCCGGGACGGAGACGTGTTCACCTCCGTTGACGAACGAGAGGGTGTTCTCGTGCAACGCGTGAAGTACCAATTTCACACCGATGAACGCCAGGATTATCGAGAGCCCGTACGAGAGATAGACCAGCCGTTCGAGCAACCCACCGATCAGGAAGTACAGCTGCCGTAGACCCATCAGCGCGAAGGCGTTGGCGGTGAACACCAGATACGGTTCCTGGGTCAGACCGTAGATCGCCGGAATCGAATCGAGCGCGAAGAGCACGTCGGCAAACCCGATTGCGATGAGCGCCAACAACAACGGTGTCACGACGCGCTTGCCGTCGATCCGGGTGATCAGTTTGTCCCCGTCGTATTCCTCGGTTGTCGGCAGCACCCGCTTCACGAGTGAGATGATGCGACTGTCGCGCTTCTCCTCGGCTTCCTTCTCATGCCCGTGATCGCGGATCAGGGTGTACGCGGTGTAGATCAGGAACGCACCGAAGAGGTAGAACACCCAGCTGTACGCATTGATGGCGGCCGCACCGACTCCGATGAAGATTCCGCGCATCACCAATGCGAGGACGATGCCGATCAGCAGGACTTTCTGCTGGAACTCTCGCGGGACGGCGAACGTCGACATGATGATCACGAAGACGAACAGATTGTCGACCGAGAGCGCCTTCTCCGTGACGTAGCCGGCGAAGTACTCACCGCCGTACGTGGTGCCCCAGATCCACATCACGACGAGGCCGAAGACGATGGCGATCGAAATGTAGACCGTCGACCAGAATGCGGACTCCCGGAAGGTCGGCGCATGCGGAGTGCGGACGTGGGCGAAGAAGTCGAAGACGAACAGGCCGAGGATCACCACGATCGTGATTCCCCAAGCCAACGGCGTCACATGCACGGGTTCCTCCGGTCGTCTGTCGACGGCTTGTCCGCCGAGGTGTCCCTACTCGTCTGCAGGTGCCTCATCCGGGTCGCCGCCGCGTATCGACCACAGCAGACCGTCGAGCTCCTCGGGCTTCATGAGCACCTCGCGTGCCTTCGAGCCCTCGCTGGGTCCGACGACGCCGCGGTTTTCCATGAGGTCCATCAGTCTGCCTGCCTTGGCGAACCCGACTCGTAACTTGCGCTGCAACATCGACGTCGAACCGAATTGACTCGTGATGACCAATTCCACGGCCTGCAGGAGGACATCCATGTCGTCGCCGATGTCGGGGTCGACGTCTTTCTTCTCCCCTGCCTTCTGTGCGGTGACACCTTCGGTGTACTCGGGCTCGGCCTGGTTTTTCGCGAAGTCGACAACCGCCGAGATTTCCTCGTCGGTGATGAACGCGCCCTGCATACGGGTCGGCTTACCCGCGCCCATGGGCAGGAAGAGGCCGTCACCCATACCGATGAGCTTCTCGGCGCCGGGCTGATCGAGGATGACTCGCGAGTCCGTCAGTGAAGACGTCGCGAACGCCAGACGAGACGGCACGTTGGTCTTGATCAGTCCGGTGACGACGTCGACGGACGGGCGCTGCGTTGCCAGCACCAGGTGGATACCGGCAGCACGGGCTTTCTGCGTGATGCGGACGATCGCTTCTTCGACGTCGCGGGGAGCGGTCATCATGAGGTCGGCCAGCTCGTCCACGATTGCCAGGATGTACGGGTACGGACGGTAGACGCGCTCGCTGCCCAGAGGGGCGGTGATTTCGCCGGACTTGACCTTGGAGTTGAAGTCGTCGATATGACGCACCCGGTTGGCCTGCATGTCCTGGTAACGCTGTTCCATCTCCTCGACCAACCAGGCCAGCGCTGCCGCGGCCTTCTTCGGCTGAGTGATGATCGGCGTGATCAGGTGCGGGATACCTTCGTACGGCGTGAGCTCGACCATCTTCGGGTCGATGAGGATCATCCGTACTTCTTCCGGCGTTGCTCGGGTGAGCAACGAGACGAGCATCGAGTTCACGAAGCTCGACTTACCCGAGCCGGTCGAACCTGCCACCAGAAGGTGGGGCATCTTCGCGAGGTTCGCACTGACGAAGTCACCTTCGATGTCCTTACCCAGACCGATCACCAGCGGATGGTGATCGCGTCGGGTGCTCGGCGCGTTCAAAACGTCGGCGAGGCGGACCATTTCGCGGTCGGAGTTCGGTACCTCGATACCCACCGCCGACTTACCCGGAATGGGGGCCAGGAGGCGGACGTTGTCGGTTGCCACAGCGTACGCGATGTTGCGGGCGAGCGCGGTGATCTTCTCGACCTTCACGCCTGGGCCGAGTTCGACCTCGTAGCGCGTCACCGTCGGTCCGCGGGTGAAACCGGTAACAGCGGCATCGATCTTGAACTGTTCGAGGACTTCGCTGATCGCCTCGATCATCGCGTCGTTCGCAGAACTGCGGAGCTTGGGCGGGTCTCCCTCGATCAGCAACGTCGTCGGCGGGAGGTTGTAGTCGCCGTCGGTGACCCGATCGGTGACGAAGTGTTCCTTCTCCTCCGGCTCCGGTTCGGGTTTCGGCACGGGCTTGGCGATGGGGACCGAACGCGCAGGCACCTTGGGGCGCGGTGCCGGAGTCTCCACGACGGGCGCTGCCGCAGCCGCGACGGGCTCGTCGGGTACTGCGGTGTCGTCGGCGTTCCACAGACCGAGGACTTCGGTCTTCTTGTCTCCGGATTCGAACTCGTCCGTCGGGTAGTTGTCGATCGGTGCGCGTCGGCTGGTCCGCTTGGCGGGCTTGAGCGGCGGCTCGGCGTAGGTGTCGACCGGGTAGCCGTCGGCGTCGAACAGTGAAGGATCGTAAGCAGATTCGCCGTAGTGGTGCTCACCGTCCTCGTCGAATTCGGATCCGTAGTCGCCGTATTCATCCGAGCGATACGAGGCGCCGAAGAAGGACTGGAACTTGCTCGGCACCTCACGCAGAGTCGTTCCGGTCAGAAGGAGGATTCCGAATCCGGCGGCGATGACCAGCAGCGGCGCAGACAGCCAGACGGTGAGCCCGTTGGTGAGCGGGCCGCCCACGACGTATCCGACAAACCCTGCGCCGTTGGAGCGACCGGTGGCGTCTGTCGGTGAACCCGAGATGATGTGCCAGAGGCCGAGCGCCGGCAGACCGACCAGCAAGGATCCCATGATCAGTCGGGGCCGGATCTCAGGTTTCGGTTCGGTGCGCATCAACAGGATCGCGAGGCCGACGCCGACGATGGGGAGCACGGCCGAGGCCGCGCCGAAGATCGCCCGCACGAGGGTGTCGATGCCTCCGCCGATCGGACCACCGGCCTTGAACCAGACGCCACCGGCGATGACGACGCTGAATGCGATCAGGCCGAGCGCTATTCCGTCGCGGCGGTGGCCGGCTTCGATCTCGCCGACCTTACTGACGGTGCGTGTGGTGGCGCCGACGCCGCGGGCAGCCAGGGACCACCCGGCTCCGATTCCCTTGCCCACAGCGGCCAACGGGCTGGCCCGCTGAGAGGTTTTCGATACCGGGCGGCGCGCGGCCGACGACGTACCGGACGCCTTCTTGGGCGCCGGCTTGGAGCCTTTGCCCGACGCGGGGCGCCCACCAGCCCTGGCCGAAGTCGTGACATTTCGAGGAGTCGATACGGTTCGCGTGGTGCGCGAGGCACGAGGTTTTGCGGTTGCGCGCGCGCTCGGAGTAGAGGCTGACGACCTGGTCGATGCCCTGGACGTAGACGTGCTTGTACTGGATCCCCGGGCGCTCGACTTACCTGCCATGGAGTTCAGGCTAGTCTGTGCGACCCCATCTGGACCATCCGCAACACCAGCAACACTGGTGGCGAGTGCGAAACGTGATCTTCACAACCCGTCTGTCGAGCTCGGCTCCGGCAGAAGGGGGCCATCAGAAACTGCGATCGAGCGCCATCACGGATTGAACGTCGGCCAGTTCACCTTTGGCTTCGATCTTCACCTCGTTGCGACCGAAAGCGTGCAGCAGCAACTCGGCGGGTTCACCCTGCAGGACAACACTGCGAGAGCCGGATTTGTGGACGACCGCACTCTCGCCGGACGGAAGTTCGAAAATGACCTCGACAGCGGCTTTGCGGTAACCCATCTTGCCGATCTGCCGGGCGTACTTCCACAGCTGAGCCTGCCGACCCTCCGACAACGGACGCGGCGCCCAGTTCAGATGTGCGCGTCGTACATCTTCGTGGTGGACGAACATTTCCGTGGTATTTACCTGCGCGTCGAGCCAGTACATCGGCGACCACCGAGGCGGCCCACTCCGAACGTCGTCGAGGATCTCCTCCCA
This sequence comes from uncultured Rhodococcus sp., assembly GCF_963525155.1. Taxonomy (NCBI): domain Bacteria; kingdom Bacillati; phylum Actinomycetota; class Actinomycetes; order Mycobacteriales; family Nocardiaceae; genus Rhodococcus; species uncultured Rhodococcus sp. The sequence continues at coordinate 5,139 of NZ_CAURKP010000187.1, read as the reverse complement.
CGGACGCGCCGCTGCGGCCTTACGCACGCTCTCGGTGTGACCGGCAAGAGGGCTCAACATGATTCCGGGAGCGGCGTCGAGACGCCGCTCCCGGACTATCAGATGTGCTGCCAGGTCACGATTGGTCCACTCCCCACACAGTGTCGGAGCATCGGGGCCGAATTCGACCATGCTGTCCACCAGGGCGAGTCGTTCGTCATGAGCGAAGGTCACCTTCGCCAAAGTACTCGAACCGGACCGGGTTCGAGCGGAAGCGACCTGCTGTGCCGAATCTACGGAACCGCGATGACCGTCGGAATGATCATCGGACGGCGGCGGTATTTGTCCGCGACCCAGCGTCCGACGACGCGGCGCACCGACTGCGCGATGCGATGAGCGTCGATGACGCCTTCGCTCGCCAACCGGGCCAGGTCCGATTCCACGAGATCCGCGGCAGCCTTGAGCGCTGTCGGATCGTCGGAGAAGCCGCGACCGGACACCTCGGGGGTGCTGACCGCACGGCCCGTCGACTCGTTGATGACGATGGTGATCGCGATGAAGCCGCCCTCACCGAGCACGAGGCGATCGGACAGCGTCGGCTCACCGACGTCGCCGACGGACAGACCGTCGACGTAGACGTGTCCGACCGGTACGCGTCCGACGATCTCGGCGAGGCCGTCCACCATGTCGACCACGACGCCGTCCTCGGCCAAGACGATGCGCTCTTCCGGCACGCCGGTTGCCTTTGCCAGCGCGGCGTTGGCACGCAGGTGCCGCCATTCACCATGGACGGGCATGGCATTGGTGGGCCGAACCGCGTTGTACAGGTAGAGCAACTCACCGGCGGACGCGTGGCCCGAGACGTGAACCTTGGCGCTCTGCTGGGTCACGACGGTGGCACCGCGCTTGGCCAAACCGTTGACCACCGCAAAAACGGAGTTCTCGTTGCCCGGGATCAGCGAAGACGCGAGAACGACAAGGTCGTTGGCGCGGATGTTGATCTGACGGTGTTCGCCGCGCGCCATCCGCGAGAGCGCTGCCAACGGCTCACCCTGCGAACCCGTCGAAATGAGTACCAGGCGATCGTCGGGAAGGGTGGCGGCGGTGTCGATGTCTACGACGAGGCCGTCGGGCACCGTCAGGTAGCCCAGATCCTGGGCGATCTGCATGTTGCGGACCATCGAGCGGCCGACGAAGACGATGCGGCGGTTGTACCGAGCGGCTACGTCGACGACCTGCTGGATGCGATGCACATGGCTGGCGAACGATGCCACGATGACACGCTGCTTCGCCTTGCCGATGACGTTGTCGAGCACTCCCCCGATTTCGCGCTCGGGTGTGACGAATCCCGGAACCTCGGCGTTCGTCGAGTCGACGAGGAACAGGTCGACGCCCTCGTCGCCCAGGCGGGAGAATCCGGCGAGGTCGGTCAGGCGGCCGTCGAGAGGCAGCTGATCGAGCTTGATGTCACCGGTGTGCAGTACGACGCCGGCGTCGGTGCGAATCGCGATCGCGAGAGCGTCGGGAATCGAGTGGTTGACCGCGAAGTACTCGCAGTCGAACGGGCCATGAGTGGTGGTGTTTCCCTCCACGACCTCGACCAGGTTCGGACGCAGGCGATGCTCGCGGCACTTGGCGGCAACGAGAGCGAGAGTGAACTTCGCGCCGATGACCGGAATGTCCGCGCGCAGACGCAGCAAGAACGGCAGAGCACCGATGTGGTCCTCGTGTCCGTGAGTCAAGATGACGGCTTCGACGTCGTCCATACGGTCTTCGATGTAGCGGAAGTCCGGGAGGATCAGGTCGACGCCAGGCTGCTGGTCCTCGGGGAACAGCACACCGCAGTCGACGATCAGCAACTTGCCACGGTGCTCGAACACCGTCATGTTGCGACCGATTTCGCCGATGCCGCCCAGCGCGACGATGCGCAGACCCGATGCCGGCGCCTTCGGGGGTGTTCCGAGGCGACCCGTGGGATCGACGGCCGGACGGTTCTCGGGGCGCTTGTTTCCGCGCCCGTTGCCCGACTTCGATGCTGCCGGTCGGTTACCGCCGGAAGATTTGCGCGGCGACCTGTCTTCGGTCGACTTCTTGGGTGCAGCAGATTTGGTGGCAGCGGACTTGGTTGCTGCAGATTTGGTTGCTGCGGCCTTCTTGGGCGGGGCGGCTGCGGCGGGGGCCGCTTCTGCCGCCGGCGCAGCTGGTGCCTCTACCGGTGCGGCCTTTGCGGCCGTTTCGGGAGCCGGAGGCGAAGGCGGACCGGCTTGACGACTGGCACTACGACGTCGGGGGGGACGGGTCATTTACAAAACTCCTGCCGCATGCAGATCGGCGGCAAGACCGTCGATCTGCTCTTTAGTGGGTGCAACCTGCGGAAGGCGTGGTTCTCCGACATCGATTCCGATGAGTCGCAGACCCGCCTTCGAAGCGCTGACACCGCCGAGGCGGGCAACGGAACGAATCACAGGGATCAAACTGAGGTTTATCTCGCGTGCGCGGGCGATGTCGCCGGACACGAACGCGGTGTGAAGGTCACGGAGACGACCCGGAACAAGATGGCCGATGACGCTGACGAAGCCGGTGGCGCCGACAGCGAGCCACGGCAGATTCAGCGGGTCGTCGCCGGAGAAGAACTGAAGCTCGGTGGTGCCGATCAACTCTGCGCCGGCGTTGAGGTCGCCCTTGGCGTCCTTGACGGCCTTGATTCGCGGGTGCTCGGCGAGTCGGCGGATCGTCTCGGTCTCGATGGGAACGACGGAGCGGGGCGGAATGTCGTACAACATGACGGGCAGGTCGGTCGCGTTGGCGACGGCGGTGAAGTGTGCAAACAGTCCGGCCTGGGGCGGACGTGAGTAATACGGGGTGACGACGAGCAGACCGTGCGCTCCGGCGCGAGCCGCGTCACGTGCGAGTTCGACACTGTGAGCGGTGTCGTTGCTGCCGGCGCCTGCAACGATCTTCGCGCGGTTACCGACGGCGTCGATCACTGCGCGGAGCAGGTCGAGCTTCTCGGACTCGGTGGTGGTGGGAGATTCACCGGTGGTACCGGCAAGAACGAGGCCGTCACAGCCGTTGTCGACGAGATGGGCTGCGAGGCGCACTCCCGCGTCGACGTCCAACTTCCCGTCGGCAGTGAACGGGGTCACCATCGCAACGGAAATGGTGCCGAACGGACGCTCGACAAGAGAAGCGGAATCACCGTAGGTCATGGTCAGAAGGTTACCCGGTTCAGCTCTTACTTCTGCACACGAGTCACGACTCGGCCGCAAATGCGCTGACGGCAATTTCCGATCCGTCGCTTCCGCGAAGAATCTCGTAGTCCCCGAACACATTTGGCGCGACATCACGAAGCTGACGCAGGCACTCGACCGCGACTCGCCGGATCTCGACATCCGCATGTTCGGTGGCACGCATCTCGACGAAGTGACGCCAGGCCCGATAGTTCCCGGTCACGACCAAGCGCGTCTCGGTGGCGTTGGGCAGCACCGAGCGCGCAGCCTGCCTGGCTTGCTTGCCCCGCATCGGGGCACCGGGCACCGATTGCAGTTTCCCTTCGAGGGCAGTCAGCAGTTCCCCGTAAGCGCGACGGCTTTCGTCGGTGGCATTCAGAAACAGTGCTTCGAGCTCGGGATCACCTTCGACAGCAGGAGGCACGACGACGTTTGCATCGTTCTCACGGACGAATCGCTGCGAGAGTTGCGAGTACGAGAAGTGCCGGTGACGAATCAATTCGTGAGTGCACGAGCGCGAGATACCGGTGATGTAGAAGCTCACTGTCGCATGCTCGAGCACCGAAACGTGTCCGACCTCGAGCAGATGCCTCAGATAGCCGGCGTTGGTTGCGGTTCGCGGATTCGGCTTGGACCAACTCTGGTAGCAGGCTCGACCGGAGAACTCGACCAGCGCTTCGCCACCATCCGCGTCCGTCTCCCACGGAATGTCCTCGGGCGGGAAGAACTCGGACTTCGCCACCAACTGCACTTTCAGTGACACCGTGTTCGGCACAACCCACTCCTCGACAAGCACGAAACGACCAGCACGAAACCCGGGCGCCGTTCGCCTCAGGTGCTGGGCAACTCTATAGCGGTCGACCGCCCTCGATACCGAGTGACGTCATCACATCCTTGACTGACGTCACTTTTGACGCCACTGTGGTGTCATGGACATTTCGGAGTACACCGCAAAGCTGCAGAACGACCTCGCCACTGCAGCCGAACTCGGCGACGATCACACGCGCCGGATTGCGGCGTCGTTGTCCGCCGCCATCGAACCCTCGGTCCGCCTGGTCTTGTTGGCCGCGGCGACGGAACTGGCCAAGGAGATCGGGGCGAAGCTGGGCGACCGAGAGGTCAAGGTGAATCTCGACGGAAGCGAATTACTGGTCGACGTCGTTCGCCCGCCGAACTCGACCGGCGGCGAGGGTGCAAACGAGAAGGCAGACGACGAGAAGAAGGACTCAACCTACTCGTTCGACGACGTCAGCGGAGATATCAGCCGGGTGACGTTGAGGATGATGGAGCAGATCAAAGCCCGCGCCGAGGAGGCCGCCAATCAGAACGGAGTCTCCCTCAACTCGTGGGTTTCACAAGCCGTCCAGGGCGCATTGCGGGACCAGATGCGCAAGAACGGCATGGACTAGCTCGACGCCAACCCGATCACCGAATGATCTAATTGCGCAACTGCAGTAATCACGAACCGTTGCCGCAAGGCGAGAAGGAGCACGTTCATGGCCGTTTCGGGCGTCAAGGAATTCGAGATCAAGGCTGATCCGGAAACGGTGATGAAGGCCGTAGCAGCCGTCGATCGGCTGCCGGAGTGGTCGTCTGCACACAAGAAGATCACCATCGAGAGCACCCACGACGACGGTCGCCCCCATCGCGTTCGCATGGCCGTGTCCATTCTGGGAATCAACGACGAGCAGGTAGTCGACTACACCTTCGGGGGCGACGAGAAGGTGACCTGGACCCTCGTGGAGAGCGGTCAGCAGAACCAGCAGGACGGCTCGTACGTCTTGACTCCCACCGACGGTGGAACCAAAGTCACCTTCGAACTGACCATCGATCCCAAGATCCCGCTGCCGGGCTTCCTGGTGAAGAAGGCACAGACGACGGCGCTGGAAACAGCGAGCAAGGGCCTGACGAAGTTCGTCGAAAACTTCTG
>NZ_CAURKP010000186.1:0-9452 GCF_963525155.1 uncultured Rhodococcus sp. | reverse complement strand
CCGGCGATGACGTTCTCACCGGTCAGCCGAACGATTGCGTCGGCAAGGAGAAGGTGAACCGGACCGTACGGGGTAGTTGTCGTCGTCCACACGTTGGAGACGTTGTCGAGCAGGATTCCCGGATTGACGACGGGGCCGACGGCATACGGGTCGAAGCCGTTGCGCAACAACGCGCCTTGCGCCAGGTAGGAGTAGGCGTCACGGCTGAACATGGGCACCGCGAACAGCAGCGGAAACGTCCAGACCGGGACGACGTAGCGCAGGCCGCGCAACGAGACGTCACCGCGCAGAGTCGAGCGGCCCAGTCGAACCCAGGCGGCGATCATGCACAGGACACCGATCCAGACGATGGCCGCCGACAGAATCGATCCGTGTCCGAAACGGAGCCAGGACAGATGCATCGACTCGAGCATCGGATCTTGGCGCCGGACGCTACCGGCACCGAATCCGCCGAAAGTGATCATGACTGCGCCGAAGAAACCGAGCAGTGCACTGTGACCTTCGGGAGTCCGAAGGAAATTGGCGGCCCTTAGGTGCCACGGTCTTTCAGTGGCTGCGGCAGAGGACGTCATCGGTGCAGGTTCCTCCCCCGAGGAGATCGGTGTCGATCGGCGCATGCAGCGCCCGAGTCGGTGAATCGTGGATGAATGGTCGGTTACGAGGGGCTAGTTTAGTTGCTCGCACGAGTGCCCACCGCGCTGGCTCGCTCGCGTGTACCGGTAATACGTTCGGCGGCGAGCCGTCCGGACAGCAGAACGGTCGGTACTCCCACCCCCGGAACGGTTCCCGATCCGGCGAGAACGACGTTGTCGAAGCCGCGGGCGAGGTTCTTGCGTCGGAACGGCCCCGTCTGGGTGAAGGTGTGTGACGCCGCGAACGGGCTACCCGCGGCCATGCCCTTTTCGAGCCAGGTCTGCGGGGTGTCGATGTGATCGATATCGAACCCCTCCACCAGTCCCGTATAGCCACGTTCTTGCAGCGTGAGGATGATTTCACGCACGTAGGCCGGGCCGAGAACTTCCCAGTCGAGCGGCGCACTGTCCAGATTCGGGCACGGCGCGAGGACTGACAGCGGTTCACGGATCCGGCCGTCTCGCGAGAAGACCAGGCTCGGGTCGGTCTGCGCCGGTCGGGTGACGAGCAGTGACGGATCACTCATCAGCCGCCCGCGGCCGCGGCGTGCCGTGATCTCGGCGAAGGTGCGCTTCCACGCCTCGCCGAAGTCGATCATGTGGTGTCGCTGCGCGGGCCATTCGTCGGCGACCGCGGAGGAAACAGTGCCGTGAATCACGACGGCGGACGGCGATGTACGCACCGGGCGCGGACGCAATCGCGTATGTGGGCGCAAGAGCGAGTCCGTGACGGCCATGTCGGGAGTGAGGACGGCGGCGTCACAGTCGAAGCGCTCGCCGTCGCGTGTGTGAACGGTGTGCACGCGCCGATCGCTCACCTCGAGGCGTTCGACAGTGCGGCCGAGATGCAGAATTCCGCCGGCCTCGGTGAAGGCGTCGGCCATCGACTCGGCGATCGTGCGCATTCCGCCCTCGGGGAAGTAGACGCCGAGTGAGGTGTCCATGTGAGCGATCGCCCCGTACACCGCGAGGGCCCGAGACGGAGCAACGCCCGCATACAGCGCTTGGAAGGTGAAGATCCGCCGGAGGCGAGGGTCGCGGATCTTGCGATCCACCTGCCCGCCCAGTTTCCCGAATCCTCCCAGTGCGACGAGCCGGCTCAGATCTTTGACTGCGTCACGCGAATTGACCAGTCCGAGGGGAGAATCGAAGTCGGCGTCCATGAAGCGGTCGAATTCCGCGTCGAAGATCCGGTTCAGCCATCGCCGCAACGCACGGTATCGCTGCGCTTCTTCCGGCCCGCAGACACGGGAGACCTCGGCAGCCATGTCTTCTGGATCGGCGTGGACATCGAGAGCGGTGCCGTCTGCGAATCGCGCGTGGTACGTCGGATCGAGCTTGTGCACAACGAATTTGGGGTTTGTCGAGGCTGGGTCGGCACCGACGGCCGCAAGCGCGTCTTCGACGAGTTCGGGCATCGTGAGCACCGTTGCGCCGTTGTCGATGCTGTAGTCATTGCCCTGGTAGACACCGACTCGCCCACCGACCGAGCTGTTGCTCTCGAGAATCGTGACGTCGCGGCCGGCGCCACGCAGATACAACCCCGCAGACAGTCCGGCAAGTCCCGCGCCGACGATCACGACTCGATCGGTCGGCGAGCTGACGGTTCGAGTGCGGTGCACGTGTGCCACGATCAGTAGCTTCGCTTCGTGGCCGCGATCGCCATGTCGGTCAGGCGAGCCTTGGAATCTGCCGTTGCCGTGCTCGAGTCGAGGGCGTTCGCAGCTGCCTCGACGAGGGTGTCGATCTGCGTTTCGACGTCGGTGACGGCGCCCAGATCGGTGATCACCTGGCGCAGAGTGTCGACCTCGGTGTCGGTCAGCTGGGTGCCGATTCCGTTGCGGAGCAGTTCTGCTGCCGCCGGATCTGCGGCGTCGGCGCGGGCAAGCGCCATCGCGAACAGGACAGTTCGCTTACCGGCGATGAGATCGTCGCCCGACGGTTTGCCCGTGACGGACGGATCTCCGAAGACACCGAGCAGGTCGTCGCGAAGTTGGAAGGCGATACCGATGTCCGTGCCGAAGGTCCGGTAGGCATCGACCAACTCGGCGTCCGCACCGAACAGCGCGGCGCCGAGGTGCAGTGGGCGTTCGATCGTGTACGCGGCGGTCTTGTAGCGGTTGACCCGCATGGCTGCCTCGACGGTCTCGTCGCCTCGGGCTTCATTGCTGATGTCGAGGAATTGGCCACCGAGCACCTCGGTCCGCATTGCCGACCAGACCGGGCTGACACGTGCGGCCGCCTCGGGGCTGATCCCGGATTCTCGGATCATGTCGTCCGCCCAGGCCAAGGCCAGGTCGCCGAGAAGAATGGCGACGGCCTCGCCGAAGTGCGCGGAATCGCCGCTCCACTCCTCGTCTCGGTGCTGGTCCTCGAATTCGACGTGAACGGTCGGGAAGCCGCGCCTGGTCGTGGATGCGTCGATGATGTCGTCGTGGACGAGCGCGCAGGCCTGCACCAGTTCGAGGGCGGCGCACGCACGAATCACCGCGTCTGCGTTCTTACCGTTCGGGTCGCCTCCGGCGCCGAGCCATCCCGTCCAGGCGAACGACGGTCGGACGCGCTTTCCTCCGCGCAGGACGAAGGCCTCGAGGGTGCTGACGGCCTCCTCGTATCCACCGCCGATGTTCGAGACGAGTTCGCGGCGTGAAGCGAAGAAGTCGCGGAGCGCTGCTTCGAACAGACCTGGCAGTTCGAGTGAGGTCGGATGCGGTGCGGTGTTGGTCGAACTCTGTCCAACGCGCGCGGTTCCTGCGGACAGGGTGGCCTCCAAGATCGGTATGTTCTCGCGCCGGATGGTTACACGGAAGCGAGCTTGGGGCCCAGCTTAGTAGGGGTTGGAATCAACGGCGGGTCGGGCCGTGAACTGCGCGATCCTGACATTCGGGATACGCAGTCCTGGGCGATGAGCTTGTTTGCAGCGGGAAAACATATGCTTGACCGGTGACATTCGATCCAGTCAGGGGCCGCTCCAGCGAGGGGTGGGCCACCCGAACACCGTCGATCGTCGATCGGATCGCTTCCTCGACAGGTAGCCGTATTCCGTTCTCGGTCGAGTTTTCGCCGCCGCGTGACGCGGACGCCGAAGCGCGCCTGTGGCGTGCGGTGCGTACCTTCGAGCGGCTCGGACCGGCGTTCGTCTCGATGACCTACGGCGCAGGTGGCTCGACGCGCGATCGTACGGTGCGTGTCACCGGCGAACTTGCCGAAGAGACGACCCTGCTGCCGGTTGCTCACCTGACTGCTGTCTCACACAGCACCGAAGAGCTTCGCGCCATGGTCGGTGCCTACGCCGATCGTGGGATCAGCAACATCCTCGTATTGCGCGGCGATCCGCCCGGCGATCCGCTCGGCGAGTGGAAGAAGCATCCCGAAGGCGTCGAGTACGCCGAGGAACTCGTGCGGATGGTCCGTGACCTGGGCGACTTCCACGTCGGCGTCGCATCGTTCCCCGAGGGGCACTACCGCGCTCCGGACTTGGCATACGACACGAAGTACCTGGTGTCGAAGTTGCGTGCCGGCGCCGAGTACTCGATCACACAGATGTTCTTCGACGTGGAGGACTACCTGCGTCTTCGTGACCGGGTGAGTGCGTACGACGCAGAACAGGGCGCCAAGCCGATCATCCCGGAGATCATGCCGGTGACGTCGCTACGCTCGGTGCGGCGCATGCTCGAGCTCTCGGGCTCGTCATTGCCCCCCGCTCTCGAGCGTCGATTCGACGCCGCGGCCGGAAGCGGTCCGGACGAGAACCGTGCAGCGGTCCGCGAACTCGGCATCGATCTGGCCACCGAGATGGGTGAGCGGTTGATCGCCGAAGGCGCTCCGTGCCTGCACTTCATCACGTTGAACTTCGCGCGCGCCACCAGTGAGGTCCTCGAGCGACTCGGTCTCACCCCCGACACCTCTGTCGGGACAGCGCAAGCCGTCTGATCCCGGTTGCCCCGCTCGACACCAATCGAGGGGGCAATCGCCAGGCGTTACTTCGTGGTGTTTTTCGGATTCCTGGTGTCAGCTTGCTTGCTGGCAGGTGATTTCGTGACAGGCGTCTTCATAGCCGGTGCTTTCGCGGCGGGAGCCCGCTTGATCGGTGCTCGATTGCGCGCCATCCAGGCCATTGCACCGACGACAATCGCGACACCGAGCGCCAGCCCGGCCATGATTCCTGCCCACCCGGCGAAGCTTCGGGTGCTTGGGTCCGCGTAGTTGACCTCGGCGCGCATTGTCGACACCTCGCCGGCGGGCAAGGTCCACGACACCCGGGAATCGCCGTCTCGTGTTCCGTTGGTCGTGCCGACCCGTGCCGGGAAGGCGATGCTGACCTGGACGTCGGCGCCCTGAGTTGGAACCGTCTTCAGGTCTGCCTTGCCGTCGAGCGTGACGGTGTCCCCGGATCGCTTGAGGGTGATCTGGAACGACCCGGACCCCTCGGCGTACATGGAGCCCAGTTGGGCGACGTCACCGAAGGACAAGTCGCTGAAGAACGCCTGGCTGCCGACGTACCCGTCCTTCTTGTACTCCTGAACCCGTATCTTGTCCTCCAGCGACGAAGGTGGGGTCAGCTGCGGACCCTTGTCCGCCTCGTTCGCCGGAATAGCGGCAGCTACTACCTGTCCGGTCACACGATCGTTCGCGGACACTCCCATCGACACCTGCACGCGGATGCACCCGGCCAGCAAGGGAACAAGCATGAGGGCGAGCGCGGCAACCGTCAGGAAACGTTTCCGACTGGTCGGCTTGGCGGCGGGATCGGTGGACTGTTGCACAGTGGTCATCGTGCCAGCCGTGGCGTAGCCAGTCATCGAGGCGGGGGCGTGTCGGCGGGTGAAGTTCGGCGGGTGACCTTCACGACCTGCTCGAACGACGCATCCAACGACGAGTCGCGCCCCGGCGGCTGTCCGACAGCGCGATTCGAGCCGCACTGCGACCGCTGGCTCCGGACACACCGCCACCGGGATGAGTCGATGCTCCGGTCAGATACAACCCGTCTGCTCCCGGAACGCGATGGCCGGACAGTTCCGGAAGCGGTCGCCACAACATCATCTGATCGAGTGACATCTCGACGTGCATGACATTTCCGCCGATCATCCCCAATTCCGACTCGATGTCCCGGGGGGTCTGAATGAACCGGTCGAGGACGGAATCGGCGAACCCGGGTGCGAAAGCCTCCATCTCGCCGACGATCCGGTCGGCCTCCGCCTCGGCGACCGATGCCCAATCGCGATGTCCGCTGAGGCGATACGGTTGCCACTGCGACCACAGTGTCACCTGATGCCGACCGGCCGGGGCGATCGTGGGATCGATTCCGCTGAAACTCATTCCGAGAACCGCAGGGCGAGGAGGAAGTTCCCCCGCCAGTGCTGCGCCGTGTGCAGTGCGCAAGTGTGCGCGATCGGAGACGAGTAATTGCAATCCCGAGGTACTTTCCCGTGTCGTGGCGTCGCCGCGGTACGACGGAAGCGCGGATGTCGCCAGTCGAAGTACCGCGCCGATGCCGGGGCCGACCCTGATTTTCCGCCGCCAGTGATCGAGCGTGGTTCGGTCGAAGCCCCCTCGGCCCAGGAGGTCGAGCGTGGTCAGGATGTGGCACCCGGCGATTACCCTGCGAGCGTGAACTTCTCGACCGCTCTCGGTTGTGGCGGTCCAGTGACTCGAGTTTCGGCGGATCGACGTCACGCCGTCACCGAGCGCGACCGTGGCGCCGTCGACAGCCATCCGGGAGGCCAGCGCAGCACTCAGTGCGCCGCTTCCACCGACTGCTCGCCCTGGCGGCAAGACGTGCATGAGGGCCGCGAAGCCGACCATCGGAGCGGTTCCCGGTTCCGACATCGCAGGCCCGGACTGGGCGCCGAACCACGCAAGCGCTGCCTTGAGTGCCTCACTGTCGAAATACTCGTCGAGCAGTGCGTCGCCAGGCGCGAGGAACTGCCGAGACAGTTCGCTGTTGCCGCGTGCGGTGGCGAGACCTCCGAACGCACCGATCAGGTTCGATCCGGTGGGCGGTGCGGAAAACGCTTTCATGACATGTCGACTGCGCTCCGACCAGACCGCGACGAATCGCCGGTAGGAGTCGGCGTCCTTTGTCCCGCATGCTCGTTCGATGGACCAGCAGGTTGCGTCGAGGTCGCGGTGAAACACGATGCCCGGCCCGTCGGTGCCCGGGGCGGGCGGCGCGAACGCCCACGGGTCACAGTCGATGTAGCGCAGTCCGTGCGCGCCGAGTCCGAGTTCCTCGATGATGCCGCTGTGTCGGATCATGAGGTGTGCCGACGACCCCCGGTCCACCTTGTATCCGGGAAATCGCTCGACGGTCGAGACGGCGCCGCCGAGAACCGTGTCCTTCTCCAGAACCTCGACCGACCAACCCTCGCGTGCGAGGTAGGCGGCCGATACGAGCGCGTTGTGTCCGGAGCCGACGACGACGGCGTCGAGAAGCGCGCTCACAGCGGGAGTTCACGGCCGAGGACTGCGAACGGCCGGTTGTCGCCGGCAAAACGAAATCTGCGGAGCACGTCACGAAAGCCGAGGCGACGGTACAGCCGCCAGGCTCGGTTGTCCTCGTCGTACACCTCGGGTGTCGACAACAGAACACTGCGTTCGGGTCGATCGACGAGGAGGTGACGCAAGAGCGATTCGCCCAACCGGTGACCTTGTCCGTTCGGATGCACGTGGAGTTCGGTGAGTTCGAAGTAGTCGCTCAGAATCGCGTCGATCTCGCTCTGGGGACGACCCGAGCGCCGAAGCCCGTGCAGTACCTGTTGATGCCACCACTGGTCCGGGCTCCCGCGATACCCGTAAGCGATCCCCACCAGCGGCAGATTTTCGTGTGACGGTTGCTGAGGAACCGCCAAAGCGCCGACTGCCTTCCAGCCAGGCCGGTTCGCGTGCTCCTGCCACATCGGTGCGCGATGGAACTCGGTTCCTCGCGGATAGTCCATCGCGGTGACGTACACGGCCAGTGCCTCGTGGAGTCGACTCGCGAATTCTGCGCGATCGAGGTCGACCGTATGTGGTGTCCAGGCGATCTGCGGGTCGACCGGTCTCACCTCTTCTCTTGACGGCGTGTCGGTGGGTGCAGTTATATTGAATAGGTCGAACAGATGTTCGATGTGGGTGATCCGGAGATGCCCGAAGGGAAGCGGGCATCTCCGGCCCACCTGGTCTTGGATCCTCACGGTGCAGGAGGTGCCCCGATGTCCGAGCGTGTGAAGCCTGAACGTGTGAAGTGCCAACGAACTCTTCCTGCCGAGTTGTCGAGTCCGTCGGATGCCGCAATTTCTCGATTGCCGATGTCGGCGAGGCGGTCCTTCGGCGCGAGGGACGCCAGCGACCGCACTGCTCGAGTGGGAAAGTCCGGTGTGGCGTGGGGGCTGCTCCGGAAGGCGGATGCGCTTCTCGAGGAAGCGATTGGGGCGGGCGATCCTGCCGACCGGTTCCGGTGTGCCTACCTGGCGGCCCTACGTGGTGCCGGGGCAGTGTTGGCCGCAGCTCCTGCCGGTGCCGGCTCGAAGCGCAAGCGAAGCGGAAACGCGTGGGTTCTGATGGACGCCGCAGCGCCCGCGTTCGGAGCGTGGTCGAAGTTCTTCGCAGGGTGGTCCTCTACGCGTGCGGCCGTGGAAACCGGCGTGTCGATCGTGATCACGGACTCCGATTCCGACGCATTCTTCGCCGAGGTCGGCCGTTTTCTCACGGCGGTCGAAGATTTCATCGGTCAGGACGCGTCCGAGCATTTGCGAGCGTCGTGAACAAATGGTCCGTGTCGGCAGTTGTTTCCGGGGAATTTCCTGGTCCGCACAGGCAAATGGAGCCGAATCGGGGCCCTTCGGCACGAATACGTACGCTTGTGGCGGAACTCGTACCCGGAGTTGGTGGTCCGAGACCTAAACTGCTCGTATTATGAAAACAGGTAATCGTCCAACTTGATTACCCGCCGCCTCACACCGTGGGGTGGTTGCCAAACTTCCAGTGCCGGGGGAGGTACCGTGCCACTCTCCGAGCACGAGCAGCGCATGCTCGATCAGATCGAGAGCGCTCTCTATGCCGAAGACCCCAAGTTCGCCTCCAATGTGAGGGGCGGCCGTATGCGGGCGCCGTCGAGTAGACGGCGGTTCCAAGCAGCGGCTCTATTCGTGCTGGGTCTGGTCCTGCTGATCGCGGGGGTTGCACTCCCGCTCAAGCCGGGCGGTTTTCCGATCATCAGCCTGTTCGGTTTCTTGTTCATGTTCGGCGCAGGGGTGTTGTTCCTCTGGGGTGGTGGACGTAAGTCTGCGCCGGCCGCCGACTCCGCCTCCGAAGGTGGCAATCATCCCTCCGGTCCGCCGGGTAGGGGTAGTGCCGGCGGATCCGGGCGGGGACGCGGCCGGAAGTCCGGCGGCGGATTCTCGTCGCGGATGGAAGATCGATTCAAACGCAGGTTCGAGCAGGACTAGCTCTCCCGCCCTTCTTCGGGTGTACTTCGAGAGTGATGCAGTTCGGACGTGACGCCCTCTTCAGGGCACGGACGACCACACGCCGTTGCGGTTGGTGTTGTACTTGTGCGCCGGCAATCCATCGAGTGAATCAGTGACGTGCGAGCGAATCACTCGCCACTCCTGCTGCCTCAGGGCATGCCCGCGGGCTTCCTCCACTTCGCTCCACTCGGCCCTCCACTTTCCTCCACCCTGGTCGAACTGCAGCGCACGACCAGACCTCGTCCCGCTCACGTCTATTCGAAAACCGCGCTTGTACTGCGATTTTGTGTGGGGGAGCAACAGATCGTGGCGTAAAGGGTCGATCTGACGGCGGTGTGGGCCGGGACACGGTTACAAATTTCCCCCACGT
>NZ_CAURKP010000185.1:0-9470 GCF_963525155.1 uncultured Rhodococcus sp. | reverse complement strand
ATCATGCCGTGCGCGTTCTGGCACAGTGAGGCCCCTACGCGGATCGACATCGACAACAACGTTCCGACCTTGCAGATCCAGGCAACCGGTGACACCCGCACGACGTACGACGAAGGCCTCGGCATGCATGAAGCGATGAAAGGCTCACGGCTCGTGACAGTTCCAGGCCGCACTCATGCGGTGTTCCCGGGCTACGCGAATACTTGCGCGAACGCCGCCGTCAACTCGTACCTGCTCGACGGCTCACTGCCGGCCGAAGACGTGGTGTGCGAGTCGTGACCTCAGCCCGTCAGCCCGCTCTTGATCTCGTTCTTGAGAACTTTGCCGACCTTGGAGCGAGGTAGATCGTCCCAGACGATGACTTGCTTCGGAGTCTTCACACTTCCGATGCGAGCCTTCACGAAAGCCATCACCTCGGCGCCGTCGATGTCGGCGCCGAGGTGCGGTTGCACCACTGCCACAACGCGTTCGCCCCACTTGTCGTCCGGCAACCCGATCACTCCGCAGTCCTGAATCCCCGGATACGCCATGAGTGCCTGCTCCACCTCGACCGAATAGACGTTGAAACCGCCGGTGATGATCATGTCCTTCGCACGGTCGACGATGAACAGGAAATTGTCCTCGTCCAGGTACCCGATATCGCCGGTGTGATGCCAGCCGTGGGCTGACGCTTCCGCGGTTGCGTCGGGGTTCTTGTAATAACCCGCCATCACCAACGAACTGCGGATCACCACCTCACCACGCTCGCCACGTCCGAGCAGCGCGCCTTTGTCGTCCATGATCCCCACGGTCACCAGCGGCGACGGTCGACCCGCCGACGAAAGTCGTGACGTTGCGACAGTACCGTCCGAGCCGAAGTGCTCCTTCGGTGACATCGTCGAGATCATCATGGGGGCTTCACTCTGCCCGAACAGCTGAGCCATGACCGGGCCGATCTTGTCGATCGCCTCCGCGAGTCTGGTCGGGGAGATCGGCGCCGCTCCGTACCAGAAGCATTGCAGCGAGCTGAGATCCGTGGCCGACAGGGCCTCGTGCTCGAGCAGCATGTAGATGAGCGTCGGCGGCAGGAAGGTGTGAGTCACCTTGTGCTTCTGAACGTTCGCGAGGAAGTACCCGAGGTCGGGCTTCGGCATGATCACTACTTCGCCGCCGAGGGCCATGATCGGGAAGCACAGAACACCGGCGGCGTGAGTCAGCGGTGCCAACGCCAGATACACCGGGCGCCCCTCGAACGGATAACTCATCAAGGTGATCGCGGTCATCGTCTCGATGTTGTGCCCGGTCAACATCACGCCCTTGGGCCGTCCAGTTGTACCACCGGTGCCGACCAGCATGGTGACGTCGTCGGGCGCCGCAGCGTCGAGTTCGTCTTCCCCGAGCCAGCTTTCGAGAGATTGTGCCGATTCCGATTCGCCGTCGATGCAGACGAGCGTCACCAACTGGGGAAGCGCATCCTTGATCTGGTCGACTAGCGGCGCATAGGACTTTTGGAAGAACAGAGCGCGACAATCGAACAAATCCAACAGGTCTCGGTTTTCCGCAGCTTCGTTGCGAGGGTTGATCGGGCACCAGACGCCGCCGGCCCGGCTTATTCCGAATACGCACGAGAACGAGATCGGATCATTGCCGGACAGAATCGCGACCTTTTCGCCCGGCGCGATGCCCGAAGCCGCGAGCGAAGCTGCGAAGCGTCGGCTGAACTGTTGCACCTCGCCGTAGGAGAGAGTGCGCTCCCCCATCGTCAAACACGGTGCGGTGGAACCAAGAGAGGCTCCCTTGTCGAGATAGTCGGTCAAACGCATGGGGAGCCTCCAGGGCGGGGCTCCCGGCGCGCTACACGCCGGGAGCCGTGAACATGATGACGAGGGCGACGAGTTAGGCGTTGATGGTTACTTCCGGCTCCAGAGCCAGCCCGAAACTACGTAGCGCGCCGAGCAGTTCGCGATGGCCGAACGCCTGGCAAGCCGAGGCAAGCCCGGTCCGCTTCGGCGCCTGCTGGAGCAGAGAATGCGCTGCATAGGCGTGCAGGAGGCCCGTCTGCTTGTAGTTACAGTTTCCGTGGATCACGACGTGCGAGCGGCCCAGCGGGCCCGACGCGTAGACGGAGTCGAGTGAGGTGTTGATGCGCGGATTCTCACGAGGGGGCATACCGGCCTGAACCGATCCGGCGATCTCGGCCAAGGCGGCTTCCTGCTCGTCGGCGGGCAGGGTCTTGATCTGCTCCTCCACGATCTTCTGCGTCGCGACAACACCTTCCATCACGGTGCGGTCGAACACTCCGCCCGCAGCCTTGACGTTGGAAACTCGCGGATCGTTCTTGAACCACACCGGGTGGCATGTTCC
This sequence comes from uncultured Rhodococcus sp., assembly GCF_963525155.1. Lineage (NCBI taxonomy): Bacteria > Bacillati > Actinomycetota > Actinomycetes > Mycobacteriales > Nocardiaceae > Rhodococcus > uncultured Rhodococcus sp. Next base: position 7,127 of record NZ_CAURKP010000185.1, on the reverse strand, counting down.
GCCCCACGGCAATGCAAGCGCAGTTTCGTGCTGGCCCGGAACGACGACGTCGAAAGTCTGGCCGGGCGCCCACTGCACGTACTTGTTCTGCTCGAGGTAGTACCAGTTTGCCTTGAGGATGGTGAAGATCGTCTGAGTGGACGCGTAGGTGGGAAATCCCTTCCACAGCACGAGGATGTCGAGCGTATCGAGGCCCGGCGTTTCCAGTGCGATATTGGCCGCGATCTCACCGGTGGTGTACATCTGCGCGATACCGGGCGAGAGGAGCAGGCCCTTCTCCTGGTACTTGTCGCTGAACTTCTCCTGGACGTCGAGTACCCAGTCCTGCTCACCGGTGGTGTCCATGTAGTGGCAACCGGCATTCAACGCAGCCTCGACGACGGTCCCGCCAAGCTTGATGAACGGCCCGACCATGTTGCTGACAACCTGTGCACCGGTGAACAATTCGGTGAGAGCCTCGACCGTGTGCTCGACCTCGACGACCTCGTGATCGACGGTGTCCAAACCGGGGATCTTGTCGAGGACCTCTTGGATGCGAGCGGCGTCGCGGCCGGCTGCGATGAACGGGATGTTGAACTCGCGCAGGTATTCACACACCAGACGACCGGTGTACCCGGAGACGCCGTAGACGATGACTGGCTTCTTTTCGGACATGTTCGTGGAACCTTTCGAAGACGTGAGAAGGGTGTACGTACGAATGAAGGGCGAGTTACATGCCCATGCCACCGTCGACCGGTAGGCCGATTCCGGTGATGAATCGCGCGGCGTCGGAGGACAAGAACACAACGGCGTCAGCCATGTCGTTCACTTCACCGAGGCGGCCGAGCGGGGTGAGGCCGATGACGTCTCCGACTGCTGCTTCGGCGCTGGGCCAGAGGCCGAGCTTCTCCATGTCCGCCGCGAGTCCGAGACCCATCTCCGTGGCGACAAGACCCGGGTAGATGCAGTTGACGCGGACTCCGTAGCCGAGCTTGCCCGACTCGGCGGCGGCAACTCTGGTGAAGCGATCGACCGCGGACTTGGTCGCGGAGTATCCACTGATCCCGGGAAACGGAATGGTGGCGGCCACTGAAGAGATGTTGATGACGGAACCGCCGGTTCCGGCTACGCCACCCGGACGCATGCTGCGCAGTCCGTGTTTCGTTCCGAGCGCTGTTCCGAGGATGTTGACCTCACACATACGGCGGATGTCGTTCGGATCGAGGTCGACCACCAGCGAGGAAATCTCGATGCCTGCGTTGTTGACGAGGATGTCGAAGCCGCCGAGAGTCTCCGCGGTGGCGGCGACTGCCTCTTCCCAGTTGGCATCGTCGGTGACGTCCAGCTTTACGAAGCCGGTTTTGACTCCGCCCGAACCAACAGCCTCTGCGGTGGCACGACCCTCGTCTTCGAGAACGTCGCCGATCATCACTGACGCCCCCGCCTTCGCCAACGCCTCAGCCATTCCGGCTCCGAGCCCCTTGGCACCACCTGTGACCAGTGCTTTTCTTCCCTCGAGATCAAACACGCTCATTTTCGACTGCCTCCATGACTGAAACGACTCTCGCGATGCCACCGTTCACAGCGACGCTGTCAAGTGGTGTGAGTCACAGAGTATTCAACTTTGGACGAGTGTCAAGAGAAATCTTGACGACTGTCAAGATTTTGTTACACGCTCGTCAAAGACCAGGGGTTACACTGATTCGGACGCGGTGATCGTGCCGCTGTGGAAACCGCAGGGAACAGGACGTGCCATCGTGACCACGACAGTCGAGAAGCCTAGTGAGGCAGGGAAAAAGGCTGCACCTAGCTCCCCGGACCAGCAGTCCAGCTCCGCCAAGCGGTCCAACGCAGACAAGGTGTCGCGTCGCCAGGTCGACAAATTCTCCGAGCGACGTGATCAACTCGCCGAGGCCGCACTGCAAACCCTGGCCGAATTGGGCTACGCACGCACGAGCCTGCGCGAAATCGCCCAGAATTCGGAGTTCTCCCACGGCGTCCTGCACTACTACTTCAGCGACAAGGTCGATCTCATCACCCACTGCGTGCGCCACTACAAGGCACGCTGCGTAACCCGCTACGACGGCATCGTCGCCACCGCGAAGACACCGGAGGAACTGAAAACCGGTTTCGGCACACTGCTCGCCGAGACCATGATCGAAGAACCCACGATGCACCGCCTCTGGTACGACCTGCGCGCGCAGTCGATGTTCGAGGAGTCGTTCCGAGCCGACGTCGCCGCGATCGACGAGAGTCTCGAAAACATGATCTGGCGCATTGTTTCTCGCTACGCCGAGCTTCTCGACGTAGAGGCATCGGTCACCTCGGCGGCGATGTACGCAATCTTCGACGGCCTGTTCCAGCAGAGCCTGCTGCGCCATCTGTCCGGCGATCAGACTGCCGCAAACTATCTTTCGGAGAGCGTCCAGCAGATGCTGCCTCTGGTAGTGCCCACTCCCTGATCAGCGAGCAGCGATGCCTTCCGCGACGTACCTGGCTCCGCGATCGAATTCTCCGACCACGTCGTAATCGGCGTCTTGCCGCCAGAAGCGGACCAACGCTCCGTACGTACCACCGATCATCTGTGCGAGAAAGAGCGGCGGGTAGTCCGATCTCACTTCGCCGGCTTCGATACCGGCAGTGACGATCCGGAGAAGTTCCACGTGGAACCGATGATCGTGGGCCGCCCCCGCTCCGGAGGAGGCGAAGTCGCGCTCGAGTTCTGCAGTCACCATGCGCAGATAGCGCGGATGCATGATCGCTTGCTGCGCAAAGTCCTGAAAAATCCGGGAGATCCGATCAGAAGTCGGCATCGGCGATTCCATGAGCTGATCCACCAGTGCCGCAAGCTGATCGAGATGATCACTGTGCAGCGCCTCGAGAACCGAGTCCTTGCCCTGGAAGTAATTGAAGAAGGTGGCTCGCGACACCTCGGCTCGCTCGGCGATGTCGTCGACGGTCGTGCTGGCGAAACCCTGCGCCGAGAACAGAATTCGAGCAGCCGAGAGCAACCTGTCGTTGGTATCGCGCTTGTTCTGTTCTCGTTTGGAAATCACGTCGACCTGCCCTTCTCCGCCTCAGAACACAGTCTTCGCCACAGTCCGGAATGTGTCCAATGTCCGTCCCGTCAGGTGACGCACCTCCGCCTCCGATAGGTGGACTACAGTCCAATTATGTCGACTGTTTCCACCGAACGCCATGACCGCGTTCTCATCGTCAGGATCGAACGCGAAGAACGCCGTAACGCGATCAACCGTGAGACTGCCGAGGGAATCGAAGCCGCGCTGAATATTCTCGACGACGACCCTGATCTGTGGGTCGGCATCATCACCGGAACCCCCAACATCTTTTGCGCCGGAACCGATATCCGAGAGCGGGCCGACCTCCGCATGCCTCGCGGCGGAGAGTACGGCGTCATCCGGCGCCGGCGGAACAAGCCCCTGATCGCTGCAGTCGAGGGCTACGCGCTTGGTGGCGGTTTCGAAATCGCACTGGCCTGCGATCTGATCGTCGCTTCCGCCACAGCGCAATTCGGCCTTCCCGAAACCAAACGCGGTCTGGTTGCGACGTCCGGAGCACTCTTTCGGGCGCCTCGCGCGCTTCCGATCAACGTCGCCCGCGAACTCTTGATCACCGGCCGCACACTCGATCCCGAACGGGCAAAGGACCTCGGCGTCGTCAATGCAGTCACTGCCCCTGGTAAGGCACTCGACGAGGCACTGGTGATGGCAGCGGAGATCTGCGAGTCCTCCCCCACCTCCGTGAGTCTGAGTCTGAAGGCCATCGAGGCTCTCTACGCCGACGCCGACGCCGACGGATGGAAGGTCACCGACGACGCCAAGGACGCAGTGTTGCGCTCTCCGGACATCGCCGAAGGACTCGACGCTTTCGCCACTCGTCGGACACCCCGATGGAGCGGACTGCCGCCCGCATGACAGACCACAATCCGAGACAGATTTCCTATACGTCTGGTCGGAAAGGGTATGAACCGGTTACAGTCTCTCCTGTGACGGGAATCGGCGCATACGAGACGGGCACGCTGCTGACGCGGCGGCGCCATGTCGACTTTGCGCATGTCTGTACATCCGGGTGTCCGATCTACTGATCGGACCTACGACGTGAGCGCCGCTCACGTCGATACTCGTATGTACACCCAGATCAGGGGACATTTCTGTCATGACCACCGCCTCCATCTCACACCTGAGTTCCGTCGTAGCAGCCAACGCCGACGCCATCGACAAAGACGCGAGCAAAGCACACGTCGTATTCAAGGCTTCCGCCCAGGCGCACGACGCCGTTGCCAGCACCATTTCTCTCGGTAAGTACAGCGTCGAGGTCGACGAGCCACCGGCCCTCGGCGGCGAGAACACCGCAGCCAATCCTGTCGAGTACTACCTTGCTTCCCTGCTCTCCTGCCAGGTGGTCACCTACCGCGTCTGGGCGGACAAACTCGGTATCGCTCTCGACGACATCTCGGCCAGGGCCGAAGGTGACCTCGACGTTCGTGGATTCTTCGGCTTCGACGACGCCGTTCGCCCGGGATTCTCCGAGGTCCGCGTGGTCGTCACCCTGACCGGCCCCGAACCCCGCGAGCGCTACCTGGAACTGCAGGAAACGGTCGACGCCCACTGCCCCGTACTCGATCTCACCCGCAATCCCGTCCCAGTGCATACAGTCGTCGAAACCGCCTGACCCGCACTAACCCACCTTCACCACGGAGTATGAATTCATGAGCGAGAACACCCCCGTCGATACCGATCCGACCGCCGATTGGTCGTTCGAAACCAAGCAGGTCCACGCCGGACAGGGCCCGGACAGCGCTACCAACGCTCGGGCGCTTCCGATCTACCAGACCACCAGCTACGTCTTCGACAACACCGACCATGCGGCGGCGCTCTTCGGCCTCGCCGAGCCGGGCAACATCTACACCCGCATCATGAACCCGACGCAGGACGCCGTCGAGCAGCGCATCGCCGCCCTCGAAGGCGGAGTCGCGGCTCTGCTGGTTGCGTCCGGTCAGGCCGCCGAATCCTTCGCGATCCTCAACCTCGCCGAGGCCGGGGACCACATCGTCTCAAGCCCTCGCCTGTACGGCGGCACGTACAACCTCTTCCACTACACGCTGCCCAAGCTCGGTATCACCGTCGACTTCGTCGAGGACCCGGACAACCTCGATCACTGGCGTGAGGCAATCCGTCCGAACACCAAGGCGTTCTACGGCGAAACCATCTCCAACCCCAAGAACGACGTGTTCGACATCCCCGGCATCAGCGCAGTCGCCCATGAGCACGGCATCCCACTGATCGTGGACAACACGGTCGCAACTCCGTATCTCATTCAGCCGCTGAAGCACGGCGCCGACATCGTCGTCCACTCCGCCACCAAATACCTTGGCGGACACGGCACCGCGATCGCCGGCGTCATCGTCGACGGTGGCACCTTCGACTGGACCCAGGGACGCCACACCAACTTCACGACCCCCGACCCCAGCTACCACGGCGTCACCTTCGCCGATCTCGGCGCACCCGCCTACGCCCTCAAGGCACGCGTTCAGCTTCTGCGCGACCTCGGCTCGGCCATCGCACCGTTCAACGCCTTCCTCATCTCGCAGGGTATCGAGACACTGAGCCTGCGCATCGAGCGCCACGTGTCCAACGCCCAGAAGGTCGCGAAATTCCTCGAGGGCCGCGTCGAAGTCACGTCGGTCGCATACGCCGGACTGGAATCCTCGCCCTGGCACGAGCGCGGAAAGCAGCTGGCTCCCAAGGGAACCGGCGCCATCGTCGCGTTCGAGCTCGCCGGTGGAGTCGACGCAGGCAAGAAGTTCGTCAACGCACTGACGTTGCACAGCCACGTCGCCAACATCGGTGACGTTCGCTCACTCGTCATCCACCCCGCGTCGACGACGCACTCGCAGCTCACCCCCGAGGAGCAGCTCGCTTCGGGCGTCACCCCGGGGCTCGTCCGCCTTGCGGTCGGCATCGAAGGGATCGACGACATTCTCGCCGACCTCGAAACCGGTTTGGCCGCAGCAGCTTCCTGATCTATCGCACGAAAAGCTCGGCCCCGATATGCATTGGGACCGAGCTTTTTCGTTGCGTAAGAGCTAGCTCTTGGGAGTGAACGCGGCCAGCGGTTCACTCTCGGACCAGTCATGGCCCCAGTAGCTGTCGGCCGTGATTTCCTCAGCGGTGTAGAAGGCTTCGTCGACAAGCATGCCTTCGCAACCGAACTCCAGATCCCATCCACCGGGTGCGCGCACGTAGAACGACACCATCTTGTCGTTCGTGTGGCGGCCCAACGTCGAGGAGATCGAGAAGCCGAGCTTGGCAACACGATCGAGAGCCTGACCGACGGCGTCGAGAGTCTCGGCTTCCATCATCAGGTGCACGAGACCGGGCTCGTCAACCGGCGGCGCCGGGCACAACGCCAGGCTGTGGTGGCGCTGGTTGACACCCATGAAGCGAACGCGGCGAGCCGGCGGCGGCGCATCGATACCGCCGAGACGGATGGAACCGCGCGGGAGGAATCCGAGCACCTCGGTGTAGAAGGTGTATGCCTCGTCGAAACGCGTAACCGGAAGCACCACATGGCCGAGGCCCTGATCGCCGGTGACGAAACGGCCGCCGTGCGGGGTGACCAACGGGCTGTGGTCGAGTACCGGTCCGAAGAAGACCTCGACTCGGTTACCGTTGGGATCGTCGAATGCGATGACCTGCTCGGCATCGCGGTAGCTGGCGTCGACCTCGGAAAGAACCTCGACCTCGACTCCGGCCTTCTCCACTGCTTCACGAACACGCTGGAGCGCGAACTGATCTCGCACTTCCCAGCCCACTGCGAGAGCCTTGTCCGTCTCACCGGGCAGGACGATCAGTCGCGCACGACGCTCGTCCAGGCGCAAGTAGAGGCCGTCGGCTTCCGGGCCACTACCGACCGCGAGGCCGAGTCCGTCGACCACGAGCTCGCGCCAGCGAGCCACGTCCTGCGTTTGGATCCTGAGATACCCCAGGCCCCTAATTTCAGTCATGCCTAACCGTCCTTGCTTCGAAAGTATTTGTGGGACTAGATCATCGAGCGGTGGATACCCTGCGGTTCGCCACCGAGCTGCGAGAGCGTCGACGCATGGAAAATGGAACCAGGCACATGGA